>CAJJCC010000063.1 GCA_905182585.1 uncultured Flavobacteriales bacterium | reverse complement strand
ATGATTTAAAAGAAATAATTTCCAATTTAATTGGAGAATTAGAACGCAACGTTATCACTGTAAAAGAACGACTAAGTAGTTATAAAATTTCTCAAAAAAAAGCAGGTTGAAATTTTGACCACAATACAGATTACTTGCACTTACAAAGAATGTATGATATTAATAGTGAGTATTATTCTAAACTTTTAACAAAGAAGGCTGAATACGAAATGGTTCGTGCGGGATTTGTTTCAGATAATGAAATAATTGAACCTGCAAAAGCAAACTTCACACCTATTTCTCCACAAGAGAGAAATAACTACATTTTATTTTTAGGAATTGGACTAGGAATTGGGCTAATAATAATTGTGATTAAGTACTTATTGCACAATACAGTTTCGGGCACACAAGATGTTTCGAAGCATACCAATAACATCCCAATTTTAGGAATGGTACCTTCTTACAAGGATGTGATCCCTGTTTCTCAATTGATTGTAGATAAGAACCCCAAATCTTTGATGTCAGAGGCCTTTCGATCCATACGCTCTAACCTACAATTCATTGCTAATGGTGAGGGATCTAAAGTTTTAACGGTAACATCAACGGTGTCAGGTGAGGGAAAAACATTTGTAGCCATTAATTTGGGAGGAATTATAGCTTTTTCAGAGAAGAAAGTAATCATACTTGATTTAGATATGCGGAAACCCAAAACGCATATCGGTTTTAATGTTCAAAACACTATTGGTATGAGCACCTTGCTCATCGGGAAAACAACCCTTGAAGAAAGTATTCAGAAAAGTAACCTTGAAAACCTTCATTTTATAACAGCGGGCCCAATACCTCCAAATCCATCAGAACTCATTATTAGTAAAAAGATGACGGACGTTATAGAGGATTTAAAATCACTTTATGATGTAATTGTAATTGACACTCCACCAGTTGGGATTGTAACGGATGCATTGCCAATTATATCTAAAGTTGATTATCCTATTTATATTGTAAGGGCACATTTTTCAAAGAAAGTTTTTCTTAAAAACATCCAAATGTTAAGAGATAAAAAAGGAATTAAAAAACTATCCATTATTTTAAACGGTGCCGGTACCGGAAATAGTTACGGTGGTTATGGATATGGATATGGATACGGGTACGGGTATGGTGGGAGTCATGGTTATTACGAAGAAGATACTCAAAAAAAGAAAAAAAGAATCATTAACATTTTTAGTAAAAAATGAAAATAGAAAAAACGATATTAAAAGATGTACTTGTTTTCACTCCAACTATTTTTGGTGATAAAAGAGGCTATTTTTTAGAGTCTTTTAATGCGGACTTTATTTCGAAAGAAATTGGTGCTTTTAAATTCATACAGGACAACCAATCCCTCTCTTCAAAAGACGTTTTAAGAGGGTTACATTTCCAAAACCCTCCATTTGATCAAGGTAAATTAGTGCGTGTAATAAAAGGATCTGTAAATGATGTAATCGTAGACCTAAGAAAAGAATCGCCGACTTATGGACAATCTTTGCTTATAAAGCTTTCGGAGGGAAATTTTAAAATGCTGTGGGTTCCACCAGGGTTTGCACACGGATTTGAGACATTAGAAGACGATACCATATTTGTATACAAAGTGACGAACTATTACAACAAAGCATCTGAAGGTTCGATTAGGTGGAATGACCCTACTTTAAATATTAAATGGGAAACCAAAAACCCTATTGTTTCAGAGAAAGACAACAATAGTGCTGTATTTAAGGAATTTAACTCCTTGTTTTAAATAAGTTAAACAACTACTTTTACGAATATATAATCGGGAACAATGCATTTTATACTATTTTTCATCTTTGCCTTAGTTTTTTCACTCCTCATTAATGGTTTGTTTTTGAAATTCTCAAGAACCATGGGGACAAAAAACAGTTCCGACGACACAGAAGTAAGATGGGCTAGCACAACTAAACCAGCCTTTGGAGGTATATCGCTGTACATCGTTTTCTTACTTTCTTTTGCTGTTTTTGCAATCGTTTTCGCAACGGAACAAATACCGCTGAAATTTTTGGGTATTCTTATAGCATCATCGATAGGATTTTTGGTGGGACTAGCGGATGATGCATACAATACAAAACCAATATTAAAGTTTTTAGGTCAATTTGCGTGTGCAGTTGTTTTAATTTTAACAGACAATTTTATTACATTATTTGATAATGAATTCATAAATTACGCAATTACCTTCTTTTGGGTTGTTGGAATGATGAACTCCATAAACATGTTAGACAACATGGATGGGATTACAACCTCAGTCTCCATTGGAGTGATTTCAACAGTTCTTTTTGCATTGGTAATTACGGAGGGAACTAATAATTTATATTTCTGGGTTTTACTGGGTACACTGGCCTCGTTATTTGGGTTTTTATATTACAATTGGAATCCCTCCAGAATGTATATGGGGGACACCGGAAGTCAATTCTTAGGAGTACTGCTTGCTGCGGTTGGTATATCGTTTTTTTGGAATGGACATGAATTTGAAGACACCTCTATATGGGCAAAAATCATCACCCCTATCCTCGCCTTTTTACCTTCGATAATAGACACCACAACAGTAACAATTAACAGATTACTTAAAGGTCAGAGTCCGTTTGTAGGAGGAAGAGATCATACAACGCACCATCTTTCCTATTTAGGACTAAAAGACAGACATATAGCAATCTTTTTTTTAAGCTTCACCTTTATTTGTGGTGCAATAGGATTGTACGTAAACTATACGTTAAAAGCGTGGAGTTTGACAGTAACTTTCTCACTTATTGGATTTATGGCAGTGGCCTTTATTTTCCTATTTGGGATTACCAAAAGGAAACCAATTGATGCCAAATAGAAGTATATATCGAATATCAATTGCAGTTCTAGCAATAATTGGTTGCTTTCAATTATTTACGTTTTCCAAGAAAGCGGTTAACTTCAGTTTTGATAATCAAACTTTTTATGCCGCAAAATCGCACGATTATAATTTTAACGTAAATTTCTGTGGTGAAAAAATACCCTTAGAAAGTAAAGACATTCTAGAACGTTTCGACAAAGAAATAATAAAAAACACGTACTGGCATTCTTCAATTTTACTTTTTTATAAAAGATCTGGTAAATACTTTCCGATAATAGAACCTATTCTAAAAAAACACGGCATCCCAAACGATTTCAAATATTTAGCCATTGCCGAAAGTGGATTAAAAAATGTTGTATCTCCAGCTGGGGCAAGAGGTTTTTGGCAATTCATGGAAAAAACGGGATTAGAATACAACCTGGAAATAAACAAAGAAGTAGATGAGCGTTACCATCTAGAAAAAGCAACAGAAGCTGCATGTAAATACCTTAAGGATGCGTATGCTAAATTTAATTCATGGACATTGGTTGCCGCTTCTTACAATATGGGGATGTATGGCCTTCAGAAAAATTTAACCAGACAAAAAACAAATAATTATTTTGATTTATTGTTAAATTCAGAAACTTCTAGATATGTTTTTAGAATCGCAGCATTTAAAGCGATTTTAGAAAACCCTAAACATTTTGGATTTAATCTAGAGGAAACGCATCGTTATGCTCCTATGAAATTCAGAACAATTTCTATCGATACAAGTATTTCAAATTTCACGGATTTTGCTATCAACCAAAATATAAATTATAAGTTGTTAAAAATCGCAAATCCATGGTTAAGAAATCAATCCTTAAAAAATGCAAACTCCAAGCGCTATTTATTGAAAATACCTTCAGATGAATATTTCATTCATTCCAATCTTAATTATCCAAAGGTAGATTCGATTCGTCAACAAACAGACTCTCTTACAAAAACTTTATGCCTTGATAGTCTTAAACAAGTTACAACTGACACTATTTCTCAAGAAAATTCGATAAATTCGGATAGTCTTAAAATAGCGCCACAAATTGAAAAATCAAACCAATAACTGGAATCAGTTTTCGCCTTCAGAATTCATTACAATTGAAGGAGCAAAAGAACATAACCTTAAAAATATTTCTTTAAAAATTCCACGAAACCAACTTGTTGTTATAACAGGTTTAAGTGGCAGCGGTAAATCCAGCCTTGCTTTTGATACGATTTATGCAGAAGGACAAAGAAGGTATATGGAATCCTTCTCTGCCTACGCTCGACAATTTATGGGAAGTATGAAACGTCCAGACGTTGAAAAAATTGATGGCTTGAGTCCCGTTATCGCTATTGAACAAAAAACCACTTCGCGAAGCCCAAGATCAACAGTTGGAACAATCACTGAAATATATGACTTTCTGAGGTTGTTATTCGCAAGAGTATCTGACGCTTACTCTTATGAGACCGGTGAGTTAATGGTGAGCTATACAACAGACCAGATAACAGAATTAATTTCGAGTAAATTTAATCAACAAAAAGTTTATATCCTTGGACCTTTAGTCAAAGGGCGTAAAGGACATTATAGAGAACTTTTTGAAAAGCTGGGTAAACAAGGTTATTCAAAAGTAAGAATAGATGGCGTAATTACAGATATTGTTAAAGGTTTACAAGCCGATCGATATAAAACCCATGATATTGAAGTTGTAATAGATAGACTGCTAATTGATTCGAAATCTACAGGCGACCAAAGATTTAAAAGATCAATTTCAACTGCTTTAACTGTTGGAGATGGTGCTTTGACAATTTACGCACCAGCCTCAAAAAAAACACAATTTTTCAGTCAACACTTAACATGTCCAACCTCTGGTGTTTCTTATAAACTTCCAGAACCTAATTTGTTTTCATTCAATAGCCCATACGGAGCCTGTAAAACCTGCAATGGACTAGGAGAAACATATTCATTCGATGAAGAGAAAATTATTCCCAACAAACAATTATCCATCTCAAAAGGAGCAATTTTCCCGATAGGTAAGAAGAAAAAAACAACTCTTTTTAATACGATTGAAGAACTTGCGCAAAGCTTCGGTGAAAATCTAACATCACCCTTCACAGAACATTCGGATGCGTTTGTACAAACCTTAATGTTTGGAAACTCAAATAGTATAGACGCTTCAGATGTTCCATTTTCGGGAATAATTAATCATTTAAATAAAATAACAGAGTTTAATTCGGACTCTGGAGGGAAATGGCTGAAAAGTTATATGACGAGTTCTACTTGTCCTACTTGCGATGGAGGAAGGTTAAAAAAAGAAGCCAATTGCTTTAAAATTCAAGATAAATCTATTTCG
The DNA here is from genome assembly GCA_905182585.1 of uncultured Flavobacteriales bacterium. GTDB lineage: Bacteria > Bacteroidota > Bacteroidia > Flavobacteriales_C. Next base: position 8,400 of record CAJJCC010000063.1, on the reverse strand, counting down.
GAAGTTGCCAATATGGATATTTTGGATTTAGACTTATGGCTAAAAAACAGTTTAAATCTTTTTGATGAAAATAAAAAAATAATAGCTACTGAAATTTTAAAAGAAACCTTAAAAAAAGTAAGTTTCTTATTAGATGTTGGATTAGATTATTTAAACCTTAATAGAACCGCCAAAACACTTTCGGGAGGTGAAAGTCAGCGCATAAGACTCGCCACCCAAATTGGATCTCAATTAGTTGGCGTTTTATATATTCTTGATGAACCCAGTATCGGTCTTCATCAAAGAGATAATATGAGATTAATAACGGCTTTGAAAAAGCTGAGAGACAACGGAAATACGGTTATTGTTGTTGAACATGACAAAGAGATTATGCAAGAATCTGATTACATAATTGATATTGGACCGAAAGCAGGTAAATTTGGAGGTGAAATAATTGATCAAGGGAAGCCAAATGAACTAAGTAATAAAGAAAGCACTACCTACCAATACCTATCGAATATAAAGGAAATTAGTATTCCAGTAAGACGGAAACCGAACAATGAATTCATAGAACTAAAAGGAGCTAATGGTAATAACCTCAAAAACGTTAACCTCAAAATCCCTTTGGGTCTTTTAACTTGTATTTCAGGAATATCAGGAAGTGGAAAATCTACCTTAATAAATCAAACGCTAGTCCCTTTATTGTATAATCGAATTTACAAAAGTAAAGCTGCCCCTCTGCCGTTCAAATCGGTTAAAGGGTTAGACTTGTTGGATAAAGTTATTGAAATTGATCAATCTGCTATAGGTAGGACTCCAAGATCAAATCCAGCAACATATACTGGATTATTCGCTGATATCAGGAATCTTTTTGCCCAAATTCCAATTAGTAAAATAAACGGTTTTAAAGCAGGTAGATTCTCCTTTAACATTAGTGGAGGAAGGTGTGAGTCCTGTAAAGGCGCTGGAATAGAGACAATAGAAATGAACTTCCTACCGGATGTTTATGTAACGTGTAAAACCTGTAATGGTAAAAGGTATAATCAAGAAACCTTACAAGCTAAGTTCAAAGGTAAAAACATAAGCCAGGTATTACAAATGCCAATATCAGAGGCTGTTCATTTTTTTGAAGCACATCCGAATATACACCGGAAGATAAAAGCACTTGATGAAGTTGGTCTTGGATATGTTCAACTAGGACAAGCCTCCACTACCCTCTCAGGTGGAGAAGCTCAAAGAATTAAATTAGCGACAGAATTGGCAAAAAAAGCAACTGGAAAAACGATATTTATCTTAGACGAACCTACTACTGGTCTGCATTTTGAAGATATAAATGTGCTTATAAATGTTCTTCAGAGAATTGTAGACAAAGGAAACACTGTTATCGTGATAGAACACAACTTAGATGTGGTTAAAGTAGCCGATCATTTAATTGATCTTGGACCTGAAGGTGGTAAAAAAGGAGGTTATATAATAGCCGAAGGAACTCCTGAAAAAGTAGCTCGAAACAATAAAAGCATAACAGGTCAGTTTCTTAAGCAAGAACTCAAGTAACTTTTGTGTGTACTTCATAGTAAACTAAAAGCTTACTGGACAGTTTGTCCTTTTAAATTTCAAAACTTATGAAAAATAATGATGAAAAAATAATTGACGCTTTTAGTGAAAGAAACTGGAACGAGATAAGAACGAATGACTCTTGGACAATTTTCAAGATTATGTCAGAATTTGTTGAAGCCTTCGAAAAAATGGGCCGAATTGGTCCTTGTGTTTCAATATTTGGTTCTGCAAGAACAAAAGAAGACGATAAATACTATCAACTTGCTGAAGATTTAGCATATAAAATAACTCAGCATGGCTATGGAGTAATTACAGGTGGCGGACCTGGTATTATGGAAGCAGCCAATAAAGGTGCCAGCAGAGGTGGCGGTAAATCTGTTGGATTGAATATATCCTTGCCATTCGAAGAATATTCTAACCCCTACATTGATAGAAACAAAAAAATAGACTTTGACTTTTTCTTTGTGAGAAAAGTAATGTTTGTTAAATATGCGCAAGGATTTGTTGTGCTTCCTGGTGGGTTTGGAACATTAGACGAATTATTCGAAGCTATTACGTTAATTCAAACCAAAAAAATAGGTAAATTTCCAATTGTTTTAGTTGGAAAAGAATTTTGGGGCGGTTTAGTTGACTGGATTAAAAACTCACTTTTACAAAACGGTATGATCGCAGAAAAGGACCTTGATCTCTTTCACGTAGTTGACACATCAGATGAAGCCGTTAAAGTCATTAATGAATTTTATACTCAATACCTCTTAAAACCGAACTTCTAACCTCAAATTGTTGATGATTTCCTACCTTATTTCAACTAATTTTATATAATTTAGTTAAATTAAAACAAAAGGTAGGGAATGAATATATTCAAACTGACATTAGTTTTTTGTATTCTATTAGGTTCTTCTATAGCTCAAGCTCAAGAAACACCTGATAGTTCAAGTACTAACAAAGACACATCTGGTCTTTCTCCGATTTATTATAATGTAGGTGTTGGCCTATTAAACTACAGAGGAGATGTAGGTGTTATTAAAGATTTAGGTACTACAGAGAATCTTCAATTTGGATTTCACGCAGGGGCTGAGTATAAAATTACAAGTAGTTTAGGAATTAGTTTAAATGGAGGATATGCCACTTTAACCAAAAACGAAAGGAATGGCGATTCTAATCGAAATTTCCAATCGAAAGTAATCAATGCAGGCTTATCGGCTTCATTTCATTTCGCAAATGGCTTTATTTTAGCAGAAGACTATCCAATAGATCCGTTCATTTCAATTGGAATAGACTTTCTTTCTTTTAATTCTAAAGCAGACTCATTAGATGCAAATGGCAATCCATACTTTTATTGGGAAGATGGTTCGATAAGGGATATTGCTCAAAACCCATCTAATATTGGAACGAAACTATCTAGAGATTATGAATACGAAACCAAAATCCCCACAAATGGTGAAAATGATATTCCATTTGCCTTTCCTATTGCATTAGGTTTTGATTTTCATATTAATTCTTATTTAAGAGCACGAATTAAACAGTCAATTTCTATTACCAACACTGATTTTATTGATGGCCTTAAAGGTGGGAAAACAAACGATGTTTTAATGTATTCTTCTATAAGCTTCGTTTTTAACCCTTCAGGATTAGGAGAAAGATCAAAAAAACATAAAGAATATGATGCTATAGATTTTGCTGCTTTACTTAGAGCTGACAGCGATGCTGATGGAGTTTTAGACATTGATGATAAATGCCAATTCACAGATGAGGGTATTAAAGTTGACAGGCATGGATGTCCATTAGACGATGATCATGATGGAATTCCAAATCATTTAGATCAAGACAATAAAACAAAAAAATCTGCTTTAGAAGTTGATACTAATGGAGTTGAAATTCCTGATAGTTTAATTGCTAAAGAAGCTATTGATACGGTTGTTACACTTAGAGATGAGCTTTGTCAATTCTACCCAAGTATGTGTCAAGGAGACGAATCTGACATTGAGTTTCAACTTTTAAATGTAGGAAAAGCAGATAAGTCGCTTATTTCTTCGAGAGTTGAACCAAGTAAGAAATCAATAGAAGAAATTATAAAACGTTGTGATATCAACGGAAATGGTCGAATTACTTCTAAAGAGATTTACGAAAGTATTGACAACTACTTTGATGGTAAGGTAGACTTAGCGCTAGGTGATATTCATAAATTAATCGATTACTTCTTCGAGCAATAGGAAATAAACAGACATAAAAAAAGGGCGCAATTAATTGCGCCCTTTTTTTATGTCTGTTTATTAAGATTAAATCGCAGCCATTAATAAGTCAATATCTTTATATGGTAAATCAAATGTCTCGCCTAGTACCCTACTCGTCAAAATACCTTTATACATATAAACCCCATTTTTGAAACCAGGTTCAGAATGCATCATCCTTTCTAATCCACCCCCTTCGCCAAGCTCAAGTAATAATGGAGTGAAAACATTACTTAAAGCGTAAGAAGCTGTTCTGCTAACCCTAGATGCAATATTAGGCACACAATAATGTGTTACACCATATTTTTTATAAAGCGGCTTTTCATGAGAACTAACTTCAGATGTCTCAAAGCAACCTCCAGTATCGATACTGACATCTATAATTACAGATCCATATTTCATCTCCGAAACCATTTCTTCAGTAACAACACAAGGAGTTCGTCCGTTTTTCGGTCTTAAAGCTCCAATAACTACATCTGCATTTTTTAATGCCTTCTTCAATAATTTAGGTTGTAAAATAGAGGTGTAAATTCGTTGACCAAGGTTGTTAAGTGTTCTTCTCAGCTTATGAGATTCATCATCAAACAATTTAACATTAGCACCTAATCCCAAAGCACTTCTAGCTGCAAACTCACCAACACCTCCTGCACCTAATATAACGACTTCAGCAGGCTTAACGCCGGGAATACCTCCCATCATAACGCCATGCCCTCCATTTACGTTACTTAGGCATTCAGCAGCAATCAATATTGATGTATTCCCTGCGATTTCACTCATACTTCGAACGATCGGGTAAACGCCATCCCTGTCCTTTATAAAATCATACGCAACACACGTTACCTTCTGCTTCATTAATTGCTTCATACAGTCTTTAGGCTGAGAAGTAATTTGAAGTGCCGAAAATAAAATTTGTTTTTGCATCGGGTCAAACATAGCTACCTCCTCCAGAGTAGGAGGAGCAACTTTAATAATAATATTTGCACGATAAACATCCTTAGCATCCGAAACAATCTCTGCTCCAGCTTCACTGTAATCTTTATCCGTGAAATTAGCAGGTTCCCCTGCATTAGATTCTACGATAACTCTATGCCCATTGTTAACTAACAAGCCTACACTATCTGGAACTAAAGCAACTCTATTTTCTTGTAAAGCTTTTTCTCTAGGAATACCGATGAAAAGATTCTTTTCACTTCTTGGTAATTCCAAGGTTTCCTCTTGTGGCATTAAACCACTTTCCGTTAAATGTTTTATTAAATCTGATGATTTCATTAAATTTTAATTAAAATTCATAGCTTCTTAACTCGTTATCCAGTTGTATATCAATAGAAAATAATTCATTCTCTAGGGGCAAAACGTTTTTTATTTTATCTGGCCATTCAATTAAGCACCAATTTCCAGAATCTAAATATTCTTCGATTCCAAAATCATATGCCTCATCTTCATTTTCTATTCGATACGCATCAAAGTGATAAACAGTTCCAGATTTAGTTTTATACTCGTTCACAATTCCAAATGTTGGACTACTTACATGATCGATGACACCTAAACAATTACACACCTCTTTGATAAGTGTCGTTTTCCCAGACCCCATCGGTCCATTAAAAAGAATGACTCTTTTATCACCTGCAGCATTTAATAGTTTTTGCGCTACCAATTTTAAATCAATCAAACCACTTTTAACCATGCTTATTTAGACTTCATACTTATTACAGGAATTATCATTTCATCCATACTTACGCCACCATGTTGGAGCGTATTTCGATAATGCTTTACATAATGGTTATAATTGTTAGGATAAGCAAAAAAATCATGATTTTTTGCAAATATATAACGAGTACTCAAATTCAATTTCGGTAAAAAGGCCTCGTCCGGAGATTCAATTTCGAATACTTCCTTAGGCTTATATTGCATATTTCTACCAGCCTTATATCTTAAATTAGTGCTAATTTCTTTATCGCCAACAACCTTTCTAGGATTATCCACCAATACAGATCCATGGTCGGTAGTTAAAATCACTTCTGCACCACTTCCTTTTAATGTTTTAAGCATTTCAAGCAATGGTGAATTCTCAAACCAAGTCTTCGTAATATCTCGATATCCTTTTTCATCCTCAGCTAACTCTCGCATGATTTTAAAATCTGTTCTTGCGTGACTTAAAGAATCTACAAAGTTATAAACGACAACATTTAAATCATTTTCTTTTAATTGGTGAAAATTATCTAATAACTTCTTTGCTCCATATAAATTAGTCACTTTATTGTAAGATGATTTTATCCCTGACTTTCCATTTCTCTTTAGTAAATCAGTTAACAATTCTTCCTCATGAAGATTTTTTCCCTCATCAGAAGATTCATCCACCCACTTATCAGGAAATCGTTTTGCAATTTCAGAAGGCATTAAACCTGCAAAAATTGAATTTCTAGCATACTGAGTTGCCGTTGGTAGAATCGAATAATAACAATCATCTTCCTCAATAACAAATAGCTTAGAGAACTCTGGCTGTAATACTCTCCACTGATCATACCTTAAGCAATCCAAAACAATTAAATATACTGGTCTTTCATTGTTTAATTTTGGAATCAATTTTTGTTTCAGAAGAGTATTAGATAAAATTGGAGTATCCTCATCTGGATTATTCAACCAATCCAAATATTCATTTTCTACGTATTTACAAAAAGAGTGATTCGCTTCCGATTTTTGAGATTGTAAAATCTCTTCCATACCAGACTCCTCGCTTTTGGATAATTTTAAATCCCAGTAAACCAATTTTTTTTGAATTTCAATCCAATCATTTGCGTCCAATCTATCCGACAATCGCATTCCTATTTCACGAAACTCTTTTTGATAATCAGAAGTGGATTTTTCACTTACAAGCCTTGAATTATCAAGAATCTTTTTGAGAGATAATAAAATTTGGTTTGGATTTACAGGTTTTATAAGATAGTCCGAAATCTCACCTCCTATAGCCTCTTCCATTATATGTTCTTCCTCACTTTTTGTAATCATAACAACAGGAAGACTTTTTCTGAGTTTTTTAATTTCCATCAAAGCGTCTAAGCCTGAAATACCGGGCATGTTCTCATCTAGAAAAACAACATCAAAATGAGACTGTTCAACTTCTTCTATTGCTTCATTACCACTTTTAACAGGAGTAACTTCGTAATTTTTATTCTCTAAAAAAAGAATGTGAGGCTTTAATAAATCAATTTCATCATCCGCCCATAATATTTTTACCTTATCCATTAAAAAACCTTAATTTTGATACTCATTCCCCTAAAAATAGGAATTAAAACAATTGAATATTCAGCGTTAGCTAAAAAAATAACCATCGAACAAACACGAAATAAAAAGAAAATTATTAACGACCCTGTTTATGGCTTCGTTAATATCCCCTACGATATCGTTTTTGACATCATAGAGCATCCCTATTTTCAACGATTGAGGCGCATAAGGCAACTTGGATTAACGAGTATGGTTTATCCCGGGGCCTATCACACTAGATTCCATCATGTTATTGGAGCAATGCATTTAGCTATTCAAGCAATAGACACCTTAGAATCAAAAGGGCATTTAATTTCTGATGAAGAAAGAAAAGCAGTTATTTGTGCTGTTTTACTGCACGATATTGGACATGGTCCTTTTTCACATGCCTTAGAATACACAATAGTAAATGGAGTTAATCATGAAGAACTTTCCATTTTGTTTATGAAAGCGTTAAACAAGCACTTTAAAGGAGAGCTTGATTTAACAATTAAAATTTTCACAAATAGCTACCATAAAAAGTTTCTGCATCAAATTATAAGCAGTCAACTAGATGTTGATCGATTAGATTATCTGACACGAGATAGTTTTTACACAGGAGTAAATGAAGGTATCGTTGGTGTAGATCGAATTATTAAGTTACTTAATGTACACAACGATGAACTAGTTGTTGATGAAAAAGGGATTTATTCGATTGAAAAATTCCTTGTTGCCCGCAGAATTATGTATTGGCAAGTTTACTTACACAAAGCCGTTGTTGCTGCAGAGTTTTTAGTGATTAATATTTTAAAGAAGGCAAAAGAATTAGTTTTAGACGGAGAAGATCTTTTTGCTACTAAATCATTAAAATTCTTCTTAAATCGAAACTTAGCTTCATCAGACTTTGAATCCAATCCTGAAATATTAAAGTATTTTTCCAAGCTTGACGATTATGACATCTTCACTTGCATAAAAGAGTGGATTGATCACCCTAACAAAACATTGTCCACACTATGCAGTTGGATGATTAATAGAAGGCTTTATAAAACCGAGATTAGTCCGGAGCCCTATTCTGATGAAAAAATGAATAGTTTAAAGGCTAAAACTCTTCAGCAATTACAAATCCCTAAAGAAGACTTGAAATTCTTCGTATTTAGTGCAAACATTCAAAACAATGCCTATAATCCTAAAAAGGATAGAATAAGTGTTTTTTATAAAAATGGAGAAACTAAAGACATTGCTGAAGCTTCGGATCAATTAAACATTTCTAGTTTATCAACTCCTGTAACAAAATACTTCTTGTGTTATCCAAAAATATTAACATTATGACATTTTCTGCACAACAAATTTCCGCTCTAATTAATGGTACCATCGAAGGAAACCCTGAAGCACA
>CAJJCC010000062.1 GCA_905182585.1 uncultured Flavobacteriales bacterium | reverse complement strand
TCGTTAATGTAAGCTCCTTTTTCAAGCATCTTACCCGTAATTCCGTTGTATCGAATAAACTCTCCGTTTCGTTTATTGTCCTTATAGTTAATTTCGAGAATTAGAATTCCGTTGCGAGAGAAGAATTGCCACGTACCCCATTTCTTACCTAAATCATCTAATTTGTTTCGATGATGTATGGTGTCGGGAGCATATTTTGGTTGCAGAGCTGTTAATTCAGATGGTGTCTGGTTAAAGCTTACTGCGCCAATTACAATGATTAATGCTGTTAATAGTTTAATTGTGTTCATTTTAGTTTCTTAGTGGTTTTCCTGATGTAAGAATACTTTGTATTCTTTCTAATGTTTTCTTTTCACCCAATAGGGAAAGGAAAGCTTCACGCTCTAAATTCAATAAATACTGTTCGGATACTTTGGTTTTCGATGTTAAATCTCCACCACAAAGAACATATCCTAATTTTTCGGAAATCAATTTATCATGTTTAGAAATGTATTTACCGCAATACATTGTGTGCGCCCCTGCGTAAACCATTCCTAAACCTTGTCGGCCTAAAACTTGGATGTCTTTTCGCATTACTGGTTGCGTGTATCCTGCGTTTGCTATCTCTATTACAGCTGCTTTCGCTTCTGCAATTTGGCGATTTTGATTAACAACAATGCGATCTCTTCCTTTTTTATAGAATCCTAAATCAAAGGCTTCGGAAGCGCTGGTAGAAACTTTAGCCATTCCAATGGTTAAGAATTTTTCTTTTAAAGAAGGTAATTCTATATCACCATCAAATGTTTCGTCAGCTAACCTCAAAGCAAACTCTTTAGTTCCACCTCCACCAGGAATTACCCCCGCTCCAACCTCAACCAATCCAGTGTAGGTTTCGGCACTTGCAACTACTTTATCGGCGTGTAATGCTATTTCACAACCACCACCTAATGCAAGTGAATGCGGAGCAATAACTACTGGTATACTTGAATATCGAACCCTCATCATGGTTTTTTGAAAGTATCGAATAGCAAAGTCTAATTCATCATATTCTTGTTCAATAGCGAGCATAAAAACCATTCCAAGATTGGCTCCTGCTGAGAAATTTTCTCCTTGATTTGCGATTATTAATCCTTTCCAGCCTTCATTTTCCGCTAAATCAATGGCCTTGTTAATTCCTTGCAGAACTTCACTTCCCATGGTGTTCATTTTGGTGTGAAATTCTAAGTTTAATACACCGTCACCCAAATCAAATAATGTAGTTCCAGTGTTTTTCCAAACTACGTTGGAGTCTCTTAAATTATCTAATGTGATAAATTGTTCGGTTCCTGGAATTGCTTTGTATGTTTTTGAAAGTATGTCATAGTATTGTTTAACTCCGTTTTCAATTTTGTAAAAACTTTCATTACCAGCCTCTAGCATTTCTAAAACCCAAGAAGCAGGATCACTACCACTTTTTTGCATTAATGCCACAGCATTTTTAACCCCAACAGCATCCCAAGTTTCGAATGGTCCTAATTTCCAACCGAAACCGGCTTTCATTCCTTGATCAATACGGTATAACTCGTCTGATATTTCAGGAACTCTATTTGCTACATAAGAGAATAAATTAGAGAATATTCTTCTATAGAATTCGCCCGCTGTATCTTTTCCACTTACTAAAATTTGCATTCTTCTGGCTAAATTATCTTCAGCTTTTGCAAGTTCTAGGGTAGGGGATTTAATTATTGATTTTGGTCCGTATTCTAATGTTTTTAGATTTAGTTCAAGAATAGTTTTCTTTCCATTTTCATCTTTTCCTTTTTTATAGAAGCCTTGTTTAGATTTTGAACCTAACCAACTTTTTTTTTCCATTTCTGAAATGTAACCAGGGATAGCAAATTGAGTATTAGCTTCATCATCTGGACAATTATCCTTAACTCCATTAGCGACTTTTATTAAAGTATCTAACCCAACTACATCACAGGTTCTGAAAGTAGCTGATTTAGGCCGTCCTAAAATCGGACCAGTGAGTTTATCTACTTCACCAACTGTCATTTCCAATTCTTCAACTATGTGGAATAAGTTCATAATTCCAAAAACACCAACTCGGTTAGCAATAAAAGCAGGAGTGTCTTTACAAAGTACTGTTGTTTTACCCAAAAATTTGTCGCCATAATTCATCAAGAAGTTTGTCACAGCTTGATCTGTTTTGGGGGTTGGTATAATTTCTAATAATTTTAAATATCTAGGAGGATTGAAAAAGTGCGTTCCACAAAAGTGCTTTTTAAAATCGTCGCTTCTTCCTTCTAGCATCATATGAATTGGTATTCCTGATGTATTGGAAGTAATCAATGTACCTGGTTTTCTATGTTTTTCAACTTCGGTAAATACCTTTTTCTTTATGTCTAGGTTTTCAATAACAACTTCAATCGTCCAATCACAATCAGCAATTTTATGTAAGTCATCATCAAAGTTTCCTGTTTGAATTCTATTTGCTTCAGATTTTCTGTAAAGAGGAGAAGGATTTGCTTTAATAGCGGATGTTAAAGCGCTATTTACAATTCTGTTTTTAACAGCCTTATGTTCCAATGTTAATCCTTTTGTTGTTTCATTCGTGTCTAATTCTCTTGGAGCGATATCTAACAAGATAACTTCCAAACCAATATTTGCAAAGTGACAGGCTATTCGAGAACCCATTACTCCCGAACCAAGAACTGCAATTTTATTTATTTTCCTCATAGCTTATCTGAATATAGAAGTGCGTAAACTGAGCGGTTTACCAAAAAAGTTGCTTAAAAGTTTCAATTATTCAATAGAAAAATTGAGGCTTTTATTCATTGTAAATCTTTTTAACTAGATGTTCATATTTTGCAAGGATTGGTTTGCGTTTTGCTTTCATTGTTGGCGTTAGTTCACCACCCTCTACAGTCCATTCTTTACTAATTAATTCAAACCTCTTAATTTGCTCAGTTTGACCTAAATGTTCGTTGTATATTTTGATTTCTTTGCTAATTACATCTATGACTTCTTTGTTGCTACAAATTTCCTCGTTGGTTTTACAGCTTAGTCCGTTTTCTTTAGACCATTCTTTAGTATGTGCGAATGCAGGAATAATTAACGCCGAAGCGTGTTTTTTTCCTTCACCAATAACCATTATTTGTTCGATAAATGGAGAGGCCTTAAACATGTTTTCAATTGGTCCGGGAGCTATATATTTACCACCAGAGGTTTTGAACATTTGCTTTTTACGGTCGGTTATTTTCAAGAATCCATGTTTAAAAACACCAATGTCACCAGTGTGAAACCATTCGCCCGACATAACTTCTTCTGTTAGTTCAGGAGCCTTATAATAACCTAACATCACGTTAGGGCCTTTTGTCAATATTTCTCCATCCTCTGCTATTTTTACGGACACGTTTTCGATTACTTTACCAACTGTTCCAAATTGGGTTCCCTTCTTTAATAATGTGTTGACTGATATAATTGGAGAGGTTTCTGTTAGTCCATATCCCTCCAGAATAGGCAATCCAACTCCCCAGAAAAAGCGTTGTAATCTCGTTTGTAATGCAGCTGATCCTGATACGATAACTTTTACATTTCCACCAAGTCCTGCCCTTACTTTAGAATAAACGAGTTTATTGGCAATTTTCCCTAAAATACCTTGTGTTGCTCCAATTTCATATGAGTTGGCTCTCTTAACGGCCCAAAAGAATATTTGTTTAAGTGGAGCTGGCTTTTGTGATCCTCCAACGATGATTTTGTCGTAAACTTTTTCGATTAATCTTGGAACAGCTGTGAAAATCTCAGGCTTAATTTCTTTGATGTTATCTCCTATGGTTTCTAAACTCTCTGCATAATAAATTGAAACACCACCCATTACGTAAATGTTAAGTAAGGTTCTTTCAAAAACGTGACAAACGGGCAGAAAACTCAACGCTTTATCTCCAACGTCACAAGGTAAGAGAGGTATCCCTGAAATAGCGTTGCTTATTAAGTTTTGATGGCTCAACATTACTCCTTTGGGCTTGCCGGTAGTTCCTGAGGTATATATAATGGTAACCAAATCTTGCTCCTGAATAGCATCCATCCTTTTGGTTAATTCTTCGGAATGTTGATTGGATCCTAATTTTAAAACCTCAGTCCAATTTTTTGCTCCTTCAATTTGATCAAATGTATAAATACCTTGAATCGTTGGAGCATCAATTTCAGCCTTTTTAACCTTTGCTAAAATTTCTTCATCGCTAAGAAAAACAAATTTTATTTCGGCATGATTAAAAATGTAAACATAATCTTCAGCAGAAATGGTTGGATACATTGGGCAAAGAATTGCCCCAACTCTAGCTACTGCGTAGTTTAAAAAATTCCATTCAGGACGATTGTTTGTGATGGATGATATTTTATCTCCAGGCTTTACGCCGAGTTCAATTAGCGCATGACTCATTTGACTTACCTTATCGGAAAAATCTTGTGTGGAGTAGGTTTTCCATTTGCCGTTTTCTTTCGCTGCCAAGCAATTATCTAAAGGGTGATTGGCAAGTGCGTACGGAAGTATATCAATCGTTCTTTTAAAATCCATAATAGTTAGTTTAGTTGTTATTAATTAGAATATAAGTGAACTAAAAATGTTAAGCTTCTCATAAGAAGTCTGATTTAATATTTAAATAACGTGAAAAGTCCATAAAAGTTTAGGAATTAGAGAGAATTAAGTGTTTGTAGCCCGTAAGTTTTTTAACAGTTGAGATGGATTAACATCTACTTGAGTATAAAAAAGTACTGTTTTCCTTATTAACGCATAGGTTTAGAAACTTATACCTCTACTTTTGCAGTCGGAATATTTGGAATAAACGTATGTTTAGAAAATAATTTAATTGATGAAAAAAATAAAGGTTATTATTTTGTTATTGTCTTGTCTTGGTGCGAAAGCTCAAATAGCAGACTTGTACGCGTTTTTTGGTTTAGGGGAGTCTTATTATTTAGGAGACCTTAATAAAAATGCTTTTCCAAGTTCGGAAACATTACACCTGAGTTATAAAGGTGGAGTAGGCTTTAATGTGCTGCCCAAAATAGGAGTAGCTTTACATTTAACTAAATCCTCTTTGAACGGAAGTGATTTTTTTGGAGATGTTGATGGCATTAATGGTAGAGGGTTAAGTTTTGTCACACCGTTAACAGATTTCGGTATCAATGTGAAGTTTCGGAATTCATTTGGTAAACAAGGACAATACCTTGCCTACTTGTTTACAGGTGTAAACCGTTTTTTATTTAACCCTATTGTAACCAAAGATCCTGACTCTAATATTAATTACATACCTGAAAAAGGATTTAAGAAAGGTGGTGTGAACTTACCATTTGGATTTGGACTCGGCTATACTTTTACAGGTAATATTGGCCTTGTTTGGGAGAGCGCATTACATGTTACTTATACAGATTATATTGATGGAATTAGTAAAAATGGAAATCCTAACTATGGAGATGCATTTGTAGATTCGCACCTTATTCTTGTCTTTCGGTTCTCGGAATGGGAGGGAGGTGGTAAGAAATCACAAAAGAGATCAAAGGCTTGGTCACCCAATAAGGTTGGTAAAATAGCTTGTCCTCGAAGTTGGTAAAATCAATCAATTAATTTCAAGTAATTAACCAGTTGGTCAAGTTTTTCACCGGTGTAAATATTTGAAATTACAACGGCTATTATTCCATTTTCAGGGATGAAAATAATTTTGGAGTAGGTTCCTCCGAAGCCTCCTTCTTTTTCAGTAACTCCTAATTCATTATTGTATTTAATTCCTCCCATGAAAGACCTACTTGGATTTTCTTTTAAGTATTCAAAATTAATATCATCAGAAATAAATTGAGCCCATAACGCTAGATTTGTAGCACTTAAATAAAGGTGTTGGTTTCCTGTTGTCCCATCATCATAATTAAAACCATAGGAACTTAAATTCTCAAATAATCCTGTTGTCTCATCTTCAAATAACCTATAGCCCATTGCTTTATTTGGAATCGTATCAAGTATTGAAACTAGAGGCGTAAAAATAAAATTTTGGTGTCTAAAAATTTTTGCGACAAAGTCAGGAAAAGGCGTGAAGGTAACTTTCTCAATTAAGCTCACTAGTAATAAATAGTCAATGTTTGAATAGGCCATTGAATCACCAGGGTTGAAAAGTAATTTAGGTTTTACCCTTGAAAGTAAATACAGGATGTCTTCATTATCAAAAAGCTTTTCTTTATCCTTTATTTTAATGTCCATATTATTAAACACCTTTTTATGATATAATCGGATGTAATCTTTTGGAAGCCCTGATTGGTGGTTAACCAAATGTTGAATTTGAATACTATCGTACGGAAAGTCTGTAAGATATTTATTCACAGGATCTGATATTTTTATTTGTCTCAGTGTTACGAGGTGTTTAATGAAGTAATGTATGAAGGTGTGTGATATTTCTCCAACATTAAAAAGCGTAGAATCATTTATTTCTGTTCCGTAAGTTTGTTCTTTGTACCCGAAATTTTCTTTAAAAACAAATTGGGTATTTTTTTTTATCGCAATCTGTCCATTAAAGTTTACTGGTAAATTAGCCTTTAAAGAATCCGTGTTTAACTTTTTAGCTTGAAGCGAAAAAGATATAATAATTAAAAAGGAAATTAAGTGTGTTAAGTTGCTTTTCAATCCTAATTTATTTGTTTTTTTTGAAGAAATCATAATAGTAGCTAAATCGCCATTCACACTCAAATTATTTAGTTCGCCATTCTGTTTTATATTCCAATGGTTTTCTGTGCCCAGTAGGCCAATTAATTGAAGGATAGCCAACATAAAATAAACCTAGACATTTATCCTTATCCTTTAAGTTTAAGTATGCTTTCATTTCATCCGAATATGCGATTTCCCCACTGCTCCAGTATCCGCCTAATCCATAAGCAGTTGCAGTAAGGTGCATGTTTTGGACTGCGCAAGCTACTGCTTCAATTTCCTCTATTTCAGGGATTTTTTCAGATTCTTGTCTTTTCATGCAAACTGCAATAATAACGCTTGATAATTGAGGTCGATTAACAAACTTATCATACTTTATTTGAAGGAAGTCCTCTTCCGAAGTTTTATCCTTGTAAGCGTTCGCCATAAACTCTCCTAAAGATTTAGTAGCTTCTTCTTGAAAAACTACAAAGTGCCAAGGTTCCGTCATTCCATGGGTTGGAGCCCATCTAGCATTTGATAAAATCTCAGATATTTGATCTTTTAAAACTTTCCGAGGTTTGAAATTTTCAGGTTTAATACTTCTTCGATCCTTAATAACCTCTCTTAAATCACTTAAGTTATGTCTCATTGTTTAGATTTATGGAATGATGATCTCGTACTTTTTAGAAGAAAGATCAAATGCTTTGTTTTTTAGCCAAAATGGCCAACTAGATATACTGGTTAGCGTTGCGCCTATCCATAAATAAATGGGTACTATTTGTTCGTTATTACTTTCCCTTCCTTCTAAAACAGCCATTAAAACCCCTTTTGAAAGAACCCCCATACCAATGATTAAAAAAGGTTTTGCTACTCCTCTCCATTTTTTAAGTCCTGTACGATCAATCTCTAAGTAACTAATGTCATTTTTAGAAATTTCTGTCCCGTCTTTAAAAATAAGCATTGAGTCATAAGAGGTGGTTATAATACCATAATCAGGTGTGACTTCAATATTAAGTACTGAATCTGAATATAATTTGTAGAAAACCTTAGCACCAAAATTAATTTCCTTTTTCTTTCCTGATAAAGTGTCTTGAATAATAATTTGGGCATTGACATTAATAAATGGCAAGCTCAAAGTGCAAAAAAAAATAATTTTTATAAGGTTAATATGTTGTGATAACTTCAGCATAAATTAAAAATCTAAGTTACTATAATTTCATATTTATTTAATGCAGATCAAATTACTTCTCATTTTAATTTTTATGATCAATTAGGGCTTCGTATTTGTAAAACCTTAATTGCGTTTTTTAAAAATTAATTTGTTGGTCGGTTTTAACGAACAGAACTCATAGTTAATAAAATTTTTTGAACTAAAAAAAGAGAAGCCTAAGATGTTGAATAAATATTGAAAGCTGTTTTATTCTATTAAAAAAGGTAGGTTGCCTGTTGCTACATTTCCTTGTCCATCTTTCGCAAATAGAAAAAGTCGGTACTGACCACTTTTGGATACTTTAAAAATTATATTGTTTTTGCTGGAGTCTGACTTTTTAAAGATTCCTTTAATAGGTTGGGGTGATTTTTCCTTATCTCCCCCTGATTTTTTATCTGTACTTTCAGGGATTATTTGCCAAATATATTCAATATCATCTCCATCAGGGTCCATTATAATAACGCTAGCCCTCAAGAAAGAATCTTTTTTAATTACTAAACCTTTGCTTGCAATTTGATTTTGTAATGAAAATTGAGTGATGCTAGGAGCTTTATTTTTAGGAGGTAAACCTGTCCAACCTTTTATGATAATATCCATCACTTCAGTTTCATCACCATCCTCCGTAAACATACTAAACCAAGTAGATGTTGTTTCTTGTTTTTGACCCCATAAAAAAACATAAGAACCCAGGCATTTTGTAGAGTCATTCATTATACTCACCATACTTGCTTCGTAAGTTTTGGCTTTCTGAGTACTCGTTTCTTCAATTGCCGCACCCCATGCTGTTTTTTCAACTTCCCACCAACCATAAGGACCCCATTCTGCAACTATATATGGCTTATCCCAATCGTACATTCTTATGGCTTCTTTGATGTATGAAATGTTACCGTAGGTATTTATTCCAAGTATGTCTAAGCTGGGTGTGTTTTTTTTTATGAGTTTAATCTCTGCAACATCTAAACCCGCAGTCACCAACATAGTTGGGTGATTAGGATCTTCTTCTTTAACGACTTGACAGATGTCCTCCATGTGTTTCCAAACTTCGAAATTGGTATAATCTAAATCCATTTCGTTGCCAATTCCCCATATTAAAATAGAAGAGTGGTTTTTGTATTTTCGCACTGTCTCACGAACCATTTTAAGTTGAGACTCTAATGCTTGTTTATTGGAATAGTCAAATCCTTGTCTTTCTTGTCCAATCCAAATACCAAAACAGACAGTTATATTGTGTTTTTTTGCGTTTGCTAATATGTTGTCTGTTTGCGCATCAATCCCCCAAGTTCGGATTGAATTTCCTCCATATTCCTTAAGCTTTTCTAAGTTATTAGTTCCTCCAGCTCCTTGTATGTAATAAGGTTCTCCATCCTTTAATAATTGAAAGCCATTTTTATTTTGAACAATTTCTACTTTTGATGCAAAAACAAAAAAGTGTGTAAAAACACCAAAAACAATTATAAGGTATCGCATCATTTTATTTTTAGGTTAAGGTTTTTGGTACAATTTCACATAATCTACCTCCATGTATTTTGAAGTGCTTAGAGCGGCTGAATTAACGGCTCCTCCTAAATTTCCACCAACTGCAGTGTTAAGTATTAAATGAAATTCGGAGTCGAACGGCCAAGTACTAGCAATACTGGGGTTACTTCGTATTATTTTAAAAGTTTCTTCTCCATCGAAATACCAAATTATTTTGTTTTCATCCCATTCTATTCCATAAAGGTGGAATTCACCATCATCTGCAAATGGGACCGATGATCCAATGTATTGGTGATTGTCAAAATTATCAGCAAAATGTAGTGTGTTTAAAACTTCATTCGGAGCGTTTCCTACATACTCCATTATATCAATCTCTCCACTCATAGGCCAGCTTTGCGAAGGATTTGATGGTAGTAACCAGAATGCATGCCACAAGCCTTCTGTGTCTGCCATTCTAATTGAAGCTTCTACTTTTCCATACTTGAAATCAGCTTTTCCTTTTGTCCGCATTCTTGCTGAAGTGTACTTATAGTCTTGGAATTCTTCTGCAACAGCCTTTATTAATAACTTTCCATTGGATACCCTTGCATTTTCTTCCCGGTAGTATTGTTCTTCGTTGTTACCCCATTTCCATAGCCCATAGTTGGATCCATCTCCAATTTGAAATTCCCATTTATTTACATCTATTTCAGTGCCATTAAAATTATCTTCCCAAACTAAGACATATTCGGTTTCAACAGGATCGCTTTGCTTACAATTGAAAAATGTAAGGCAGAAGATAAGAATCAAAATGTAATTTGTTGTTTTCAAGAAAAGTTGTTTTATTTTATTATTCTACTGGTTATTATAGTATTGTTATTGAGTATTAATTTTGCGATATAGCTGCCCCTTGCATAATGACTCAAATCTACAGACGTTTTGTTTTTGTTTATAATTAACGACTCCATTAATTTTCCGTCTATTGATATTATTTCTATTGAGTTAACTATTCCGTCTTTTTTTAATTCAAATATTACCTGATTGTTATTTTGCACTGGGTTAGGGTAAATAGAAATTAAATCTTCAAATTGCTCTTGTACAGAGGTTGAAACGAACTCTTTTGAAAAAATAAAATTATCGAAATAGATGGTGTCTTCAGTTTCTGTTGATGGGTTGAGTAGAAAAACAAATTTTTCAACCGATTTTGACGGAGATATATTAGAAAAGTCCAATGAGTAGGTTTCCCAATTGTTAGAAGTTCTTGTTATTATGGAGTCTATTGATAGTTGATTATTATCCTCATCTTGCATGCTCACTAAAAATTTTTGAGAAGGATTAGGAGTATATAAATCAATCTTTGCTGAAACATAATCTTCGGTAGTAAATGGTGTATTTAATGACCCTCCAAAAGCTCCGTCTTTGGCAGTGGTCCATTTTATAAATTGTCCACATTTATTAGACATGTTATAACCATCTGTATTTGGATTATCGATAACATTAAGAGTTCCATTAGCAAAGTCAAAAGTTACATTTCTGTTACAATCAAAATCCTCTGCGATTGAATCAATAACTCCATTGTTTGCACAAGGATTATCGAATTCAGGTCCCATCATTTCATCCATATAATAAACATCACCTGTATTTTTACCAGGATCAAATAGGAGAACCAATTGATCTACATTGTTGTTAGAAACTTCTGCATCAGGTTGTTGATTATAATCGAAGGTTAACAATTCCCAGTTTCCTGATCCAGAAGTTGTGGCCAAATAAATGCTATGTCTTCCTATAGGGTAGTTTGTAGGTTGTGCTAAGATGCTATTTTCTAACGTGATTTGAACGGTTACCGAAACATCTGTTTTAACCATTAAGGTCATTTTTTTTGAACCGCTCAAGTAGTCTGATAAATCGTTCATAACAGCAGTGGGTTCTAGCAAAATAACGTCATATGTTTCTGAACTATTTCTGGTGTATTTACCGCAGGTTGCCGATGTGTTAATTCCCGATTGATCTGGGTTTGTTGAAGTTTTGTCTAAAACACCATTAATAAAACCATAATCAATATTTGGCGCGCCTTCAAAATCATCATAAACTTGTTGAGCTTTGGTTAGCATAAAACACAAAAAGAAGCAGGCTGTGAAAATAGGTTTAAGTTTCATAATGACTTTTTTTTAGTTAAGTGAAAATGATTTAAAATACGATACTGTTTACTACGTTTAATTTTAAATTTTGTTGGCCTTATAGGGTCTAAATATTAACAAGCACTTTAAATAAAACATTAAATTTATTTTTTAACGACTACCTGTTGTGTTCTTTCTTTAATTTCAAAATTTAGGGTTAAATTATTTGCTTTCAATTTAAACTCTCCCGATTCAACAATCCACTTATTATTGCTTCCAACAAAAGCTAAATCTTCAACAGCGATTGATAATTTTACCGTTTTGCTTTGGTTGGGTAAGATGTGTGTTTTTTTAAAACCTCTTAAACGTTTAACACAAGGAGTTATACTTGCTACCAAATCAGAGCAGTATATTTGTATGACTTCATCACCTGCTATTTCCGATTGGTTCGTAACCGTTACCTCAATTTTGAGGGTGTCCGTTTTGTAATAACTTTTTTTATCCATTTTAAGGTTCGAGTAAATAAAATTGGAATAACTCAATCCGTATCCAAAGTCCCATTGATATAACTGTCCTTTAAATTTGGCGTCATATTCGTTCAACGAAGAAGTTTGACCTAAAAAACGATTTGTTTTTTCAGTGTGTTTATGGTCATAGGTTATATTTAACCCTTGATATTTGGGGTAGGTAAAGGGCAATTTCCCCGACGGGTTGTTTAAGCCAAGGATCGTCTCAGCGATTGCAGTTCCGCCCTCGTTTCCTGGTAAATAAGCCAGTAATATGGCATCCATTAAAGGTTCTATTTCTCTCATTATTCGGGGTCGTGCAGTTGTGGTTATGACTACTATGGGTTTCCCACTTTTACTTAACTCTTTAACTAAGTTTTGTTGTGCTTTTGGAAAATCAAGGGAATTAATATCTGCAGGTCCCTCGGTAGCAGGATCTTCTGCTAAGCACACAACTATAACATCATGATTTTCAGCTTCTTCTAATGTTTCGGCGGTATTTATATTTGAATCTAAACTACTGCCCTCCATATATGTTATGTTTTTAGAAAGAAGCTTTAAAGATTCCTGAATAGTCTTTTTGCCAATTGTATTGTATTTTGTTTCGTCTCCTTGCCAAGTATGTGTCCAACCTCCATTTAAGTAGTTAAGGGAATTTGCTCCTGGACCCGTAACTAAAATTTTTGTAGACGTACTCAAAGGGAGAATGTTTTGATTTTTAACGAGTGTGATAGACTCTTTCGCAGCTTGTAAACTCTTGTTCGTATGTTCTTCGCTGCCAAACTTAGGGAAGTCATCGAAGTTAGGGTAGGGGTTTTCTAATAATCCTAATTGTTGTTTTGTCGTTAAAATTCTCCTCACAGATTCATCAAGTCTTGACTCGGTAATGCGTCCTTCTTTTACGAGCTCTATTAATGCATCATTAAATGAATAGTCATTTGGCGTCATACTCATGTCTATTCCTGCATTTATAGCGAGGTAAACTGCTTCTTTCATATCAGAAGCGATGTGGTGATCTTTGTAAAGCTTGATGATATCTTCCCAATCAGTTAGTACAATTCCCTCAAATCCATATTCATCTCTTAATATTGTTGTTAGTAATTCCTTATTTGCATGCACTGGAATTCCATTTACTTCTCCTGAATTCACCATAATACTTAAAGCACCTTCATCAATAGCTGCTTTAAATGTGGGTAAAAAATACTCTTTTAACATCCTGTCTGGAATCCAAGCTGGTGTTCGATCTTTCCCTGAAAGAGGGTAACTATAACCAACGTAGTGCTTCAAGCAAGCCGCAACTTTGTGCGGATGCCCAACATCTTTTCCTTGGTAGCCTTTTATGAACGCTTTCCCCATTGTTTTAGCGAGATAGACATCTTCTCCAAATGTTTCGAAAAATCTGCCCCATAGCGGTTGGCGAGCAAGGTCTAAAACTGGCGAGAAATTCCAAGGTATTCCAGATGCCGAAACATCATAAGCTGTGATAGAAGCCGCTTCCTCAACAATTTCTGTATTCCATGTTGCTGCTAAACCAATTTGCTGTGGAAACAATGTAGCTCCTACAGTGTAATTTGCACCATGAATGGCATCAATACCATATAAAATTGGTGTTTTACTCCCTTCTGTAACTGCCTTTGTTTGGATGTTGGTAATGATTTTTTTCCAATGTTTTCTAGAAAAGGGGTAACCAGCAGCATTTAAGATAGAGCCAACAAAATATTTGTTAATGGCAGTATCTAATTTTGCTGAATCTATCTGATGTGGAACGATTAGGTTGTATATTTTTCCTTTTGAGATAACATCTATGTTAATTTGAGTCATTTGTCCAACCTTTTGCTCGATGGACATGCTTTTAATTCTATTTTCAATTGCTGAATCGGTTGCTCTTGTTGTTTGACTCGAAGGATTACTTCTATTACAAGCTAGCGTAATTGAAAATATTAAAAGAAATAGTAATGGCTTTTTTACTTTTTTCATTTTCTTACAATTTTTATATCGTCTAAAAATATTTCCCCCGATTTTATTCCTTTGAAACTGATTTGCTTGACTTGATCTAAAACAAAATTATTGTCTTTTAATTTAAAAGCACTTAGTGGAATTTGTACGACCCTCCAGTCTGAAAAGTTCTTTGAATTGTTTGAAGAAATATTTTTAGAGGAAGAATGCCCTCTAAAATCTTCTATGGTTAAAGAGAATTTGGCATTAGGGCTTGTTTTTAACTTAAACTCAAGAATCGATTCCTCAGTAATTCCTCTGAAGTTTATTTGATACCATTCATTCCAGTTAATACCCCAGTGAGCCCAATTACAGTTATTTGTTTCGTAATTCCATTCTATAAATGTATTTCCTGCTGTATCTGTTGATTCCTTTAAATTATGACATGTTTTATCGCCGGTTCCCCAGCCAGATTCTTTTAGGTTTCCTTCCCGATAAATTGTTTGGTTTGGAGCTCCTTTTGGCTTCATGTTTTCTACTTCTAACTGTAGATTTTGGAATTGATTGATTGAATAGTCAATCAATGAAATTTCATCCAGATAAAATTCACCAGCACCTTCTAACTGAAATTTCAATTGCTTTATGGAAGAAACATCAATGTTGTCATTTTCTATCTCATCACCAATAGGGAAATCCCAAAGTGGTACGATTATTTGTTTCCAATTGGTATCTATAGAAAGCCCTTTTAAGTATTTTTTACAATCGATAAATAAGTAACTTCCTCCACCTGAGAAGTCTTCCAAGGAAACTACAATTGGAATTGAACTAACCTCACCGCCTTGTGTTCTCACAAAAAAACTTAAGGCTTTTGTATTAATATATTCTTGGATATTAGTGGATTGCCAGTTGTTAAAACTGTTTCCAAACCCTATCCATTCGCATCCTAAGTTTTTATCCCATGAAATTTTTATTGAAGCATTTCCTTTGTAAGAATTCTTCTTACTTATTTCAAACTCACCGCAATCAAATAATGAATTCCACATGGTTCCCTCGGCGTCCGAATAAACAACAGGTTTTATTTTTTCTTGTTGTTTTGGTTGTTCATATATATCGTACAGTTGGACTTCTTCCAATTGTATTTTACAAGATGAAACCATTAAAATAAGTATCGATATGTTTAGGAGTTTTTTCAAGGTTTATAGGTCTCGTTTTCGGTGAATATAATATGATCGGCATAAGCTTCAGATTTAATACCGGAATCTTTGTTGGCTAGAAAAAAAACATTAATACTTATAAGTTTAGCGGGTTCAGGTAGTCCATTACCTTTTACTTCTAAAAGGTTTCCATCTGAGTCGTCTTTTAAATCACTGTATTTAAAACTTATTAGATTCCACTGGTCGTTTTCATACCAATATTCATATATGAAACGATCTTCGGTCGCTTCATTAAAAACTCCGTCACCATTATCATCTTCATCGAACCAAAATTGAATGAAACAGTTTTTTATTCCTTTATTGCTTACCATTTTGTTCCCCATGTTAAAAAACAAGTTATTCGCATTAGGCGGTAAATCAAAACCAGATTCAGGTGCGTTTATCGTAACGGAACCAACTGCCCAGTCCCAAGTTACAAGTCCATCCCATTTGTAATAACAGTCACCTTTCGCTGCATTATCATCTGAACAAGTAATTGAGCCACTAACTGTTGTTTGGTTAAATGATGCCCAATCGCTTTTGAACCCATCTTCAAAACTTGTGATAAGGGTTCCTTCGTCTTTTTTTAAACCGGTGATGGTAATGGAATCAGTAAAGGTTGGTTCTCCATCTTCGTTAGGGAAACGAATTGTAACATATGATTTTTCAAGTCCAAACGAGGGGAATTTATCGGCTCCTCCTTTCCAATTTGCATTCTCTAAAGAAATGATTCGATCGCTGCCCATGAATTTTCTTTTAGCACCTGTTGATGCGCCTACTATTTCAATTTCCCAATTGGTTTTTTTGGAAATCTCCATATTAAACGCTACACTTTCACCTGCTGAAAAATTAACATTTTCATAAAGCATTAAGCTGTCTAGAATACTAAAAGGCCCATATAAATCATTTAAACTTGGTCCTTCAATGGTGTCTTCATCGTTTTTTCTGCAGGAGACAATCAACAAAAAAAGTAATGATATGTACAAGAGCTTTTTCATGTTAAAAATTTAAACTGTAAAGTATATTAAATTCCGAAATCCCGTAGTCTATTCCATCAACGGAACTATTTTTCAAATCAAAATTTTGATATTGTAAAGTGAGTGTGTTTTTTTGGTCAAAATCATACTTGAATCCAGCAGCGATTATACTTTCGCTAAAGTTTATATCAATCGCTTTAAAATCATTAACGGTATTAAATTCATCTCGGATGATTAAATTCTCATTTCCTTTTGCGATCCAAAGTTTCGTTCCAAAAAGAAGGTTTAGTTTTGGAATGAATTCAAAACTTACACCAGCATCAATAAAATTACTGGATAAATTTATTTGTTCATAAGCTGCACCTCCTCGAAAAGTAAATTCATTTTGAAAACCTAAATTGATTTTCAATACCTTTTTAAGGTTTAGAAATTGATTTAAATGTATAGTCGTACCTAGTTGTGTAAGGGCAAAACTTTTTCGTTCTAGTGTACCTGTTCCAACGGATTCTTGGAGAAGTAAACACTTTATAAAACTGTTTTTTATTTTTACTGAATCTAAACCTTCAAGGTGTATGTAAACTCCTCTTCTATTCGGTGTAGCATCTCCAAAAGGATTTGTATTGCTGTATGCAGCATTATATGCCATTAATGTTTCAGACAGTTTAAACGATGCATCTGCATTTCCTGTAATGATATCAGAATAAGTAACTTCTCTTCCGATATAGTTGTTGGTGAATTGTTGGTATAAACCAGGCGATTTTGAATAATTAATTCTTTTTGTTTGGGCACCTGGAGAACGGAAATCTTTTCCAATGTCTTTTGCACCAAACGTAAAACGTAATTTTTTCTTTTTTATATGAGTAGAAGAGGACAGGTCATAAAACCAATCTGATAGTGCTTTTGGAGCATTGCTATTCGGGTTGTTTATATATTTTGTATCTGAGAAACCACCTTCACCAGTTAGTTTTATCGATTTATTTTCATTATTTATAATCTTGTAGTTGAAGTTGGAGGTAACAATTGAATTGGTGAATTTTGTACTGTCGTTCCCTAATGTTTTGGTTAAATCAAACATGTTAGCGCTATTTATTTGAAAATTAAATTTGGAACTGCCAATGAAGTTGAAACTCCCTCCTCCATAAAGCCTTTCGGGCTGACTTAGTCCATCGCTTGCTTTTTGCCTTGTCAAATATCCTTTAACGTTTGTTTTTTTAACAATCGAGTTAGTTAACACATTGAAATCAATTTTTGCACCTTGCATTCGCCATTGATTTTCCTGATAGAATAAATCATAATGCAGTATATCTCTTCTCACTTTAAAAATATCGGCCTCATTAATAAAACCTTCTTCTTGTGTGTTAAATAAGGTGTAGGGTGTCATTTTTAAATCGATGTCACCAATTTCATACCGAACAACATTGTTTGCTACTCCTTTAAGCGTTAATTGCCGAACATTAAAGGTTACGCCACCTCCCCAAAAACCACCTAATTCATTTCTTATTCTAAAAACCCCTATTACTTCCGTTTGTGCATTTGGAAAAACACTAATTCCTAAGTCCAATAAATTATGTCCATAATTCGATTTTTTGGGTGTAATACTGTCTAACGAATTATCAATTTGAAGTGCATTAGCAAATAAGTAAGATCTTGCTGCTCCGTTGATTTGAAATTTTTCATTTTGCGATTTTGCTGGCAAAATAAATAGTAGGGCTAATATGGCTAGTATTGTGTTTTTCATCAGAAAGTAACTTTTATTTCTAGGGTTGATTCATGACCGCAAAATTTATCCAAAGGGAAACTGGTATCTTTAAAAGAGAAATATCGATGTCTTAAGTATAAACCTGTATTTTTTGCCATCATGAAGTCCATTCCTAAACCTAAACCAATACCTTCTTGATTAATAGGTCTTTGAGTGTCTATATTTACTTGGGTAGCGTAATTACCAATAATACGTTCGACACCTAAATACTGGGAAATGATTAGTTTAGAAGTTAAACTAAAGTAGTTCTCAAGTTGGTGATTGTATACTCTCAAATAAGCATCTTCTTTAAAAACGGTTACTGGAGAGAATTTCTTTTGAACCGAATTATAGGATCCTAAATAAAAAACATACCATGGTTTATTAAAAACATTGAATTTATATTTCAGTTGCGCTTCCATTGTATTAAAATGCTTGTCGAAATTTACGTTCCCATCATTGTCACTTTCTGTAATGTTTACGGTTTCAAAAACAGAACGATACACGACTGATTTTTTATTGTAGGGGCCTACATTAGATGGGAATGACCACCTCCAAAACCGAGACATTGTTAACCCATTTAAATGCGTATAGCTTACTCGATTGCCTATTCTGTCAATTTCTCTAGCAATACTGTTTCCAAGCGTTATTGTTAAAAGCTTTATTTTAATATCTGTACTAATATTAAGCCCTTGTCGGTTATTGGCCATTTGTCCCATAGGTATAACACCACTACCTGTTTGTTGCAAAATACCATTCGCGCCAACCACTTGGCTTGTTCCCGAAGCTGCAGATTGTGCTTGATTGATAGATGTATTAATGAAGGTGGAGTTGTTGTTCACTACTTTCGGACTAATTCTATAAGCGTGTATTTGAAAGGGTAAGAAAGTGAGTTTTTTATCTGTATTTATTTTAAGAGAAACCAGTTCTCCATATCCTAAGCTGTCCTCATTGTATTCATCACTATACTTGCCTAAACCTCCTTCTAAATCTATATCTAACGCCTTAAATTTAAGATGCAGTCCCGAAGTTGTTATTTGGTTATTGATTGGTTTTGTTGCTAATTCATCACTGTAAGATCTTTCGCTGTAGTTGTTAATAGAAATAAGATGCTTTTTTATTTTTTTACGAAGTGCTCCCCCGTAAACTATGTTAGGAATTGTATTTTCATAAAATCGTTGATTTGAATTATAGGTTTGATTATTTGGGTCGTTTTCGGGAATGGCAAAAGCTGCCCCCATGTTCTGAGCTTTACCATAAATAATATTAATGGAGAAGTTCTTAGGTAAATTTGCATCTAGTAATATTCCTTGTACTGCCTGGTTAGCCCAACGCGTATCCTGACTAATAGATCCGTTTGTTAAATAGTTTTTGTATCGATCTTCTACATTTCGCATTTGTGGATCCCAAGGGTTCCGTTCAAAAAGACTAAACCTATTGTATCCGAAGAAAGATCCAAATGTTAAAGGCGAGATTTCATGCCAAAATATACCACCTGTTTTAACCGATACATCAAAATACTTTGTAGAGAAATCCCCATAAAGATTTATACCCAATTGTAAATTTCTGTAATAATCAAAATCACCAGTGTTTTGATTCCAAACTACTAAATCGGTTCCGAAAGAAGTTTTTGAGTTGGGTTTTCCTCCAATATTTAATGTTAATTCAGGTAGTTGAGAAGCATCACCAACTAGAATTGATCTCCCTTCTAATGTTGTTGGTATATTATTTTGGGTACCCGAAATGTAAGGTTCGTTTAATATACGATGCTGTGCATAAAAACGATAACTCCCACTTACATAAAAACCTTGCAAAGGTGCTGGCTTAACATTTTTTATTTCTTGGGCAAGAACACCAAAGGAAACCAAAAAGATATGTAAGCTCAGGAGTATTCTCATTTTACCAGAATATGGAGTAAATAGTTATTAGTAAAAGAATGATTATTACGGATGCAATGTTAAAACTAGGAGAAGTTTGGAAAAGGTTTTTTGAAAGAGGAATTCCTTTTTCATCTTTATTTCCTCCATTATTAATAAACGATATTACGATCATTAGTAAGGAAGTAATAAGGAAGGTTAGCCCCATTTGATGCATAAATGGAAGGTCGGGAAATATCGATAAGTCACTCCAGCCTTTAGGACCTACTTTGAAAAATAAAGCAATTGGTATAGAAGATAAGGCTCCTATAATTGCTGCTTTTGCACTTGTTTTTTGCCAAAATAATCCAAGCATAAAGATTGCTAAAATTCCAGGACTAACAACGCCTGTCCATTCTTGAATAAATTGGAAGGCTTGATCGATACTCCCTAAAACAGGTGCGATTAATATTGCAATTATTAAAGCAATTAAACCAGAGATTCTTCCAACAGTCACTAATCTTTTTTCAGAGGCTGTTTTATTAAGTAGGGATTTATAAATATCTAATGTGAAAATCGTAGAGGTACTATTAATCATCGAGGCTAGAGAAGAAACTATTGCAGCCGAAAGAGCAGCAAGAATAACACCTTTTAAACCTGATGGAATGAAACTAGAGATGAGCCAAGGATAGGCTTTGTCGTTTAATATAGTTCCATCACTAGATGTAAAAGCTTTAGTTACCTCTGGGTTTTCGGTAAACATTACGTAGGCTATGATACCAGGAACAACTACAATTAAAGGTATGATCATTTTTAATGCGGCTGCAAAGGCAATTCCTTTTTGTGATTCCTTTAAACTCTTTGCAGCAAGTGTTCGTTGTATGATGTACTGATTAAACCCCCAATAATAAATATTTGCAATCCACATTCCTCCAGCAAGAACAGCTATTCCCGGTAAATCCGAATAACCTTTATCTGTAGAGTTTAGAATCATATTGAATTTTTCGGGTGCTTTTTCATAGATGTAGCTTAAGCCGTTTAAAACCCCGCCAGTTGGCGTTAGATGATCTAGTGTGATTATTGTTGTAATTAACCCTCCAATAATCAATAAAACAACTTGTATAACATCTGTCCAAGCAACAGAAGATAGGCCTCCCCACAAGGAATAAGCAGCGGCAAACAGTCCCAAACCTATAATACTATTTAAAACAAGTGAGCCGTCTCCATTGCCCATAATTGTATCAAGCGCTGTTCCTCCCAAATAAAGCACTGTTGTTAGGTTAACGAAAATGAAGAGAAAAATCCAAAATACAGCTAAAACAGATTTGACGTTTGAGTTATACCTTTTCTCTAAAAACTCAGGGATCGTATAAATTCCTGTTTTGATAAATATTGGTAAAAAATACTTCCCAACAATCAAAAGTGTTAACGCTGCCATAAACTCATAAGACGCAATAGCTAGTCCGATAGCAAATCCAGATCCTGACATTCCAATAAATTGTTCTGCTGAAATGTTAGCTGCGATCAATGAAGCACCAATCGCCCACCAAGGGAGAGATTTACCTGCTAGGAAATAATCTTTTGAACTTTTTGTTTCTCCGGATTTAGACTTGGATTTGTAAAAGCCTATGAACAGAATTACGGCAGAGTATACTACAAGAATAGCGATGTCAATTTGGCTAATATTCACTTAGAAAAAGGTTAGGGTTTTTTTTAAAAACTTTTCCATTTATACTAAAAATTCAAGATTTGGTTTCATAAAATTTTTGGTCCCGAAACCTTTTTTAATGTTAAACCGTAATTTAAAAAGGGGCAAGAGCTTTCGGACACAAACCTTTTCTTCTTTACTGCTAGACTACTTCTTTTGCCTCTGCGAATGTAAAGCTGAAAACTAAAACTTTATACCTTATGAAAAATTTTACTCTTATTTTATGCAGTTTGTTTTTAACCATTACGGCTTTTGGTCAAGATTTAGTAATTAACGTAACTCTTTGTGACGACACTGCTAATTCTGTAAGAATGACTGGGCCTTGGTGGGGTTGGGATCCTAATGGAGGTCCGGAAGCAGTCTCAAACGATGACGGAACATGGTCATTTACTTTTACCCCTGCACCTGATGCCGACATGGAATACAAAATAGTAGTAAACGGCGTTAGTGAGGACCTTACAGACGAGCCATGTATAATAAACCAAGGCGGATATTTCAACAGGTTTTGGTATGTAACAGATCCATTGGAAAATGATGTTACTTTTGGTCAGTGTGCGGCTTGTACAACTACTAATATATCTAACCCCTTAAAACCTGAAGGAGTTGTAAATGTTTTTCCGAATCCTACAACAAATTATTTAAATGTATCAACGACCACTGATTTTAAACGTTTAAATATTGTGAACATTTACGGAAGTGTTGTGAAAGACTTTCGCTTAGTTGGGAATTTCAATGTTCTTGATTTAAATGGAATTGCCCCAGGTATTTATCTTGTAAATGCTTTTTCTCAAGATGGAGTGTTTACGAACCAAATAACTGTTAAGTAAATTATATATTTTCTTTTTTAAAAAACCAACACCCAAGGTGTTGGTTTTTTATTTTTAAAGATCTATTGTATGAGTCGAATAAAAGGAATATTCTACTTTATGTGCTTTTTACGACAGTTAAATTTATTAAGTTAGTGTACAATTAAACGCTCTTAAAATGAAAGAAAAACTAGTTGATGCTATACCAACACTTGATATAAGCGAATTTTTAACGGGTGACGAAGAAAAAAAACAAAAGTTTGTTAATCAATTGGGACTTGCTTTTGAATCTATTGGTTTTGTAGCAATTATAAATCATGGGTATTTACAAGAAAACCAAGAGAAACTGTATGCTTCAATTAAAGATTTTTATCAATTATCCGATGCAATAAAGTTGGAATATGATGGAAGCCGTACTGGCGGACAAAGAGGTTATACTGGAAAAGGAAAAGAGCATGCTGCTGGAAGAAATGTGGGCGATTTAAAAGAGTTTTATCACATTGGCAAATATATTGCTGAGAGTGAGAGTGATCACTATCAAAAAAATATATTTCCCAAAGAAGTGCCTGAATTTCAAACGCAAACTTTAAAAGCATATTCAACTTTAGAAGGAATTGGTAAAACCATGTTAAGTGCGATTGCTTTGTTTTTAAACTTGGAGAAAAATCATTTTGAATCAAGAGTGAATAAAGGAATAAGTATTTTAAGACCCTTGCATTATTTCCCGATTGAAAATGTAGATGAAGTTCCCGATGGAGCTGTACGAGCAGCCGAACACGGCGATATTAATTTAATTACGCTACTTATGGGCGCTAGCGCGGAAGGGTTGCAGGTTAAGAGAAGAGATGATAAATGGATTCCTATTACAGCTGTTGAGGATTGTTTGATTGTTAATGTTGGAGATATGTTACAGCGTTATACCAACGGAAGGTTAAAGTCTACAATTCATCGTGTAGTAAATCCTCCTAAAGAAAAACTAAAAACTTCACGATATTCAGTGCCATTTTTTATGCACGCAAATCCTGATATGAAATTAAACTGCTTAGAAGGTTGTATTTCAGCCGCAAATCCAAAACAGTTTGAAGACATAACAGCAGAGGGGTTTTTAATGCAAAGACTAAGAGATATAGGATTGATAAAGTAAATTATTACAGTACAAAAGGTTGTGGTATCTGGCGAATTATTTTAATAGAAGCCTTATTACTAAGGATATATATGTTCATGACACTTCGTTTTGTTTAGGAGATGTGACTCAAATATGAATATTTCAGTAGGATTTCGTAATACCGGTACAATACTTTTTAAATAGAAAGAAGGCTAGTATTTGATGTATAACTGTGGCACTAGGTGCTCATTAGAATCAAATTTCTTATCTGATTTGATTCTAAATAGCTTTTTTTTTGTAAAAACTTAATTTGGTACTAGTATCTTTAGTATTCACGTTCTATTTTTGTAGGAACAAAACGACTAATCATTATGGCAATTATAATAACCGACGAGTGTATTAACTGTGGAGCTTGTGAACCTGAATGTCCAAACAACGCAATCTATGAAGGTGGAGTTGAATGGAGATTATCTGATGGAACTTCTTTATCAGGTGAGGTAACTACACCAACTGGTAATACTTACGAATCTGACGATGAGCAAGAGCCGAAGGATATGGATGTTTATTACATCGTAACGGATAAATGTACGGAATGTGTTGGTTTCCATGATGAGCCTCAGTGTGCTGCTGTTTGTCCGGTTGATTGTTGCATTGATGATGATGATCATGAAGAAACTGAAGAGGAGTTAACTGCTAAGAAAGAATTCATGCATTTATAAAAAAAATATTTTTAATTTTAAAGTCCCGTTTTACGGGACTTTTTTTTGCTTACTATTCTAGGTAAGTAACTTATTAAGTTTTAAATTATAAACTATGATTTATTTATTACCGTTTATTGGCGCTATTACAGGTTGGGTAACGAACTGGGTTGCTGTTAAAATGCTTTTTCATCCAAAGGAGCCAAAGAATTTTGGTTTATTTAAGGTGCAAGGAGTTTTTCCGAAAAGACAAAAGCTAATGGCTGAAAAGCTAGGACATATTGTTGCCGCTGAACTTTTCTCGATTGATGATGTTGTAGAGAAAATGAAAAGTGCTGACAATACTGAGGTACTTGGTTTTGTTGAATCAAAAATCGACAATTTTATAAATGTCAAGCTATCGGGAAGTATGCCTATGTTAGCGATGTTTTTAAATGATGATTTAAAAAATAAAATTAAAACAACACTAATGGAGGAAATTGCTGAGGTGATTCCAGGCGTGATTGATTCTTATGCGAATAAGCTTAAAAATGAGGTTGATGTAGAGGCTATTGTATATGAAAAGGTTCTTAACTTTTCAAGTGATAAATTGGAAGAGATTCTTTATTCAATTATGAAGAAAGAGTTTAAGTTTATCGAATTACTAGGAGGTGTTTTAGGATTCTTAATCGGAATAATCCAATTGTGTATTGTTGTATTTGGAGCATAACTCAAATAATATTAAATTAAAAGGGGAGCTATTAGCTCCCCTTTTTTTATTTTTTATCACCACATATTCGTGGAATAGCTTGTTTAGCTGATTTGAGGCCAAGAGCGGCTGCTTTCTTTATGTTTTTACATGCTGCTGATTGTTGTTTGGTACTCATTTGAATCATTGCTACATTATACCAAGCCTGGGCATTCTTTGCGTTAGCGTTTAGGCATTTTTCATAGGCTTTTAATGCTTTTTTAGGTTTTTTCGATTGTTGGTAGGCTAATCCCAAATAAAACCAAGCTTGGTGGTTTTTAGGGCTAATTTCTCCAGCTAAACTAAAAGTCTTAATTGCAGCATTAAATTGCTTACTATTTAGCTGAGCTGTCCCCTTGTTTAATAATAGGTTTAAGTGTTTTGGATAGACTTTAAGACCTTGATTAAAAAAGACAATAGCTTCTTTAAACTTTCTTTGCTGAACCCTAACTAGACCTAAACCGAGAAAACCATCACAATAAGTTGAATCAATTTTAACAGAGTACGCAAAAGATTTATAAGCAAGTTCTCTGTTTTTTAGTTTATTTAAATAGGTTTGACCTTGGCAGAAAAAGGCAGTTGGTTCTAACGAATCGGTAGCTTTAATGTATTTGTCATGAACAGCTTCGAAATTCTTTTTTTCTTTCACTTTTTCAAAGGCGCTAATTCTAAAATTTAATTTTGGAGTCCATAATCTAGAAATCTCTAACCAGTCTTTTTGTTTTAACAAATAGGACTGCGATATATTTCCTCCTAAACGATGGCTATAATGAGTTTCGAAAACAGCTACAGCACCATTTGGAGCTTTTTTTAAGCTATCCTGAACCATGTAACTCATATTTTCGGCATGTCTGTTTAAACCACCAGTCCAGAAAAACCAAGGATGGTTTACGTGAGTTTGTCTTTCCTTTAAATAAGTCTTGTTGTATAAGCCGCTAAACTGAGCAACGATTTCTCTTTCTTCACTAGAATTAGCCATTGGATGCTCAACAATTAAAGTATATCCAAAGAGTACAATCAGAATACAAATTGGAAATCCAATTTGTAAGATAGATCGTTTTAAAAATAAACTAATTGTACTAATTAGCAATAGGGCAGAAGTCCCAATTAAAAGCGCATAATCTTTATTTTTCGCGTTAAGTTTGTGATGTAATTGCAATTCACTTGTGAAGTATACAAGAGCAATAATAACCATAGACGCTAAAAGTATAAAACCATAAAATTTACCGTTACTTAAAGCCTTATTGTAAAGTTTTGCTTTTTTCACCCAATTCACAGCTTTTTTAGGAATCTTAGTGTTTTTTAATTTTATGTTCCTGTGAGAAACATAAGTATACCAAGTGGTTATTCCTGACAAACATATTAAAGCGAGGTAAGGTGAAATAGGAATGATATTTCTTAAAAACCCTGCAGCGTTCCCCATGTTTAATTTCCAAGAGAAAAGTGTGTAAACAAAGAAACCTAATAAAAAAGGCATGAGGACGTAAATGGCTAATTGTTTATTCTTTAAAATTTTAGGAACCCCTAAGGCCGAAAAGAAAAGTAAAACAGGTCCAATAACATAAGCATAACGTGATAAATATGTATCCCAATTTTGATGGCCATACCGGTTTTCTTTTGACTCTTTCCAAATGGTTTGATCTAAAATCCAAAATAAATTATCATGAATAATTGCCGCGGATCCAGCCCATATTAATCCCGGTATTCCCAGTAGTAAAATTTTAAAATAGCCTTTATGTTTTAAAAGAGGTATGATATAAAAAGGAAAGAAAAGAGCCAATTCTAGTCTGGCTAAAGGTAAAAGACCTCCGCACAAAGCAAACAACACCCATTTTTTTCTAGTTTGTAAATAAAGCGATAATGCAATTAAAGTAATTGCTAAAGGCTCTGTCATAGCGTACTTCGAAACACCAAAAACAAAAGGCTGAAGGGCTAATAATGGAAAAGCTAAATAGGCGAATTTAAGGTTGTGAAACTTTGCCACCTTGTATAAACTAAAGCCTCCAACAATAGAGAAAAAGGTTTGGATCACAGGAATAGTCCAAGCGCCTAACTGTGCAGGTAGTGCAAAAATCACAACGAATAACGGACGATTCCATAAGCTTACAAAATACTCAGGATTACTAAACGCATTCAGTGTGTTTTGAAATCTACCAGGACAATCATCATCCCAAGTATTATCAGAGTAAAAAGCCCAAATAAGATTAACAATAACAAATATACCCGTGATTATAAAAAGTGGTTTTTTGTCTTGAGCACTAACAGAGAAAAGATTCTTCATTGTAAAAAATAAAGATCAAATATATAGAACTTGCTTTACAATTAGGACTCTTATTTAGATTGAGTTTTAATCTGTTCGAAAATTTCAAAAACAGCAGGACAAACTTCGGTGTTTTTTAATGCTAAGTTTAAAATTTGAAGTTGTTTTGATCGATTTGTATGCGGGAATTCAGCACATGCCTTTGGCCTTACTTCATAAATAGAACAGTAATTATCAGCGCCTAAAAATGTGCAAGGAACAGATTGTAAAACA
The DNA here is from genome assembly GCA_905182585.1 of uncultured Flavobacteriales bacterium. Classification (GTDB taxonomy): domain Bacteria; phylum Bacteroidota; class Bacteroidia; order Flavobacteriales_C. Next base: position 3,665 of record CAJJCC010000062.1, on the reverse strand, counting down.
TAGTCTGCGTCTTCGTCTAATTTTAAATACCGATCAACAAATTTACCCGACTTCATTTTGAGGTGTTTGGAGATTCGATCGATGTCCTTATTCGTAAATAAAGGTCCCGTTGTTTTACAACAATTAGCGCACTTAAGGCAATCTATACATTTAAAAGCCTTTTCGTGTTCTTTTTTAAAAAGGGCATCAACTACGTTGCCTTTCTTTTTTTTTAAAGCTTGAACAACCTTTTTGTTTGATTTACTGGCAGCATAAGCTTCCTTTTTTAAGTCTTCTAAATTTAACCCCATCCTAATGCCAAAATTAGTGAATAAAAAAAGGTCACTTCGTAAAAAGTGACCTTTAATATAATAATTATTTAAGCTTATTTTAAAGATGCCAATGCAGCATCGTAATTAGGCTCTTCAGTAGTTTCAGCAACTTGCTCAGTGTATAGAACCTTACCGTTCTCATCAGCAACAATTACCGATCTTGATAATAAAAAGTTTAAAGGACCATCCGTAAACATTACACCGTAATCTTTACCAAAAGAACCTGATTGAAAATCAGATGCCATTATAACATTGTCGATTCCTTCAGCACCGCAAAATCTTTTTTGAGCGAAAGGTAAATCTCTTGAAATACACACGACAGTTGTGTTTTCTAAAGAAGCAGCAACTTGGTTAAATTTTCTAGTAGATGCGGCACAAGTTCCTGTGTCAATACTTGGGAAGATGTTTAAAACTACTTTTTTTCCACTTAAAGTAGCACTTGCGAAAGGACTTAAGTCACTTTTTACTAAGTTAAATGCTGGAATTGTGTCACCAACCTTTGGTAAGTTTCCAATTGTATGAAATTCGTTTGATTTTAATGTTACAGTAGCCATTTTTATTTTGTTTTAATTTTAAGCCAAATTAAATAATCTTATCTGATTAAATCCAAAAGTAAATAGGTTTTAACTATTAAAGTATGTTGTTTTACCAATCAAATTCTGAAGAATAGCGTGTAGGAGATAAAATATATTTATTTTAGAATCATGTCTCTGCACAAACACGCTTTAATTAGGTATCGAATTATTGATTCGATGATGAGAAATTCTTACAAACCTTATCCTTCCATTGAGGAAATTAGAAGCAAATGCGAAGATTCTTTGTTTGGGTCGGATTGGGGAGAACATATTTCGATTAGTACAATCGAAAAAGACTTTAAAGCAATGCGGTCTGATGAAGAGCTTGGTTTTTTTGCTCCTATAAAGTTTTCAAGGGTTTATTTTGGCTACTATTATACAGAAGAAGATTTCACAATTCATAACATTCCTTTAAAGAATGAAGATATTGATGCCATTAAATTCGCTTCTAATACTTTAATGAACTTTAGAGAATCACCTATGTTTGCTCAGTTTAGATTTGCGATTGAGAAAATATTTGATCGATTGAATATTTCTACTGATGTGCAAGATGAGCGGTTGGACAAGTTGGTGCAATTTGATTCTTATCCCAACTACCCTGGAAAGGAATATTTACAACCATTATATAAAGCGATAAAAGATTACCATCAAGTAGCGTTAAAATATCAAAAGTTTAACTCAGCTAAAATAAGTGAGCGTTTAGTTCATCCTTATTTATTAAAGGAATACAGACACCGTTGGTATTTAATCGCCTTTTTAGAAGGTAAAAACCGATTAGCAACTTTTGCTTTAGATAGGATCCAAGGAGTGGAACTGTTGGATGGAGACTTTGTTGTGTCTCCTAATTTCGATCCTGAAGAGTTTTTTAAATATTCTTTTGGAATAACACATTCTGATGAAGATCCAGAAAAAGTGAGGTTAAAGTTTCCTTTACATCAAAAAGGATATTTACTTACTCAACCTTTGCACGACTCACAAATCATTATCGAGGAGACCCAAGACTCTTTTTTACTGGAAATAGAAGTGTACCTAACGTATGAATTAATTGAGCGGGTTTTAGGCTACGGTGAGGATGTGAAAATTATTTCTCCTGAGATATTAAAGGATAAAGTAACCGATCGTTTTAATAAGGCGTTAGGGCAGTACTTGTAATTCGACCTTCAAAATCTCTTTCGATGTTTATGTTTGAAGTATTTAATTGAGTTGATTATTTAACATAAAAAACTCAACTTTAATTACTTGATTAATAATAAATTAAAAAGAGTAACTTTTTGTTGCTTTGCCGTTATGCAGACAATTAAATTAATACAATTTTGAAAAATACGATTGGTGCACTTTGTATTGTCTTAATATTAATTAGCCTTTCGACTTTTGGTCAAAACAGAATTGAATATTTTGAAAATGGTAAAGTTAATTATAAGATAATTCAATTGTCAGATACGGTTAACGCTTATTGTCATATAGTTCACTACTATTCTAATGGAAGCAAATCTAGTGAGTTTCACGAGAGGTTTCTTCAAAAGTGTGATACATTTAACGAATGGACGAAAGAGGGGGGGCTTTATCACAGGGAAGTTTATACTGATTCAGGGTACTTGGAAATCGATTATTACTCTGAGACAGGGACTATATTATCAATAGGTAATTACAAAATAGTGCATGGAGAAAGAGACCAGACAATAATTTATGACAGCACAAATTTTGATAAATACAGCCCTGATGATGAGTGTTCTTTTATTGGGAACTGTTATGAAAGAACCGGGATTTGGAAAACGTATCATAAAAATGGTGAAATTGAATCTGAAGGAAAATATCTTCCTTCGCAGTATTTAATTTCTTACCCAATGAAATATGATAGTATTAATGAAGTAATGGTTGATATGCCAAAAACTAGTTTCGAATTTAACGCATCATTAGGGGTGAAATGTAGCACTTATTTAAAGGACAGTACTTGGTCAATTTATAATAAGCAAGGAAATAAGATTCAAGAGAAAATTTATAAAACAGGTTTGCTAGTAGATAGTGTATTCAAATTTTTAAACCCAAAGTTTTATTCAGAATTCGATTTGTTTACAGGGGCATTTTCTGAAGAAGTTTTGGATACTTCAGAAAAATTCAGTCAATTTTTTATTTTTCAAGACAGTGTTTCAACAAATAACACGTCATCCTTTGTACTTCAAAATAGCTTAACAATAAGTCACTTTAAATCCTACTTTTCTTCTTCATTAAATACCCAAGTATTTATCGAATATAAAAAGCCTTGTTGTGGTTATCAGGATATTATTTACAATATTCACTTGGATTCAGTTTGGTATTCAATTCTTACTTATGATGAGGATTCAACACGTGTAATTTCTTTAATGAAAACTACTTTAGAGTCTCAGGTTGAATACAACTTGGGTTATTATTCTAAAAGTTTTTCATCTGATTTAGATTCTTTGATTTTAAATTTCGATACTACAGATGTAATATGGAGATCAGACTTTTTTATTACAAATAAGAAAGGAAGGCTCGTGAAGCGCACCTATGATGCTGAAGTTTCTTATTATTACGAAAAGCACCCTTGGAAATCTTTTTTTTGGTTTTTGAGAGATGGCAGTTTTTATCTCAATGAAATTTCAGAAAAAAAATATAATAGACTTGAGCCTATCTCTGGATGGTCGTTCTTGAGAAGTAGATGAAGTTTTATTGAAAATTATCATCTAATTAAATAAATCCTTTTTTTAAAGGATAGACCATTTTACAAAAAAAAAAGGTTTGGAAGTAACGTTTAGAGCAA
>CAJJCC010000061.1 GCA_905182585.1 uncultured Flavobacteriales bacterium | reverse complement strand
GAAGCTGTATCCTATCTGATAGGAAGTCATAAGATTAGTCAACGTAAGGCGTGTAAGCTAATAGAACTTCCTAAAAGCACCTATTTATATAAGAAGAAAATCAAGCAGGATGATCATTATATTGATTTATTAAATGAGTTAGTTCGGAAACATGTGAGCATCGGTTTTTGGCAATCTTATCACAGAATAAGGCGGACAGGAGATATCATCAATCATAAAAAACTATATCGAATTTATACTGAAATAAAATTAAACCTTCGACGAAAATCAAAGAAGAGGCTACCTGCTCGGGTAAAACGAGAATTATTTCAACCAGAAGCTATTAACGAAGTTTGGAGCGTATATTTCATGAGTGATTCATTACGGAATGGAAGAAAAATAAGATTGTTAAATGTGATAGATGATTACAACAGAGAAATTTTATGGATAGAAAAAGAAACTAGTTTACCAACCCACAGAGTTATTAGAACTCTTGAAGCATTAAAAGAAAGCAGAGGCTTACTAAAAATGATAAGAGTTGATAATGGTCCTGAATTCATTAGTAGTAAACTTAGTTTTTGGTGTGAAGAAAATAAGATTAAGTTGTTATTTATTGAGCCTGGCTCACCAACTCAAAACGTGTACATAGAAAGATTTAATGGGACTTTTAGAAGAGATGTTTTAAATGCATATGTTTTTAAATCAATTGATGAAGTTGATCAAATAACAGAAAAATGGATGTACGATTACAATTATAAAAGCTCTCATTCAGCATTAAAAAATAAAACCCTGATTGAGTTCCGAATGAATACTTAAAATTCTATTTTTGAATGGTCCGAAAAGAAGGAAAGCTTACACTTTGGCTTGTTTATTTGTAACTATCTTATATAGTTCTCCATTGGTAAAAGCAGTTTCATCAATAGACAGTTGTTCTGAAACATTATTAGGATAGATTAAATATTCTTTTGCATGTGTTTTATATATCCACGCTTTGAAGTCACTAATTTTGGTCTTGTATTGCGGCTTAATGTACGACTATTTATTCCATATAATTCACCAATTACTTTAACGCTTAAAGGTGTTTCATCAATTAATACCTTTTAAAAAAGAAGCGAAATCGGCTGTCATATGTGTCCCTTTTGCTATTAAATTCCAATCTTTCGAGGTAACTTGTTTTGTTTCTTTATGAATCCATCTACGCCTTTTAGCAAACAAGGCAACCTGCTTTCCTCTTAAAGGAAAATATTTTACTTTAACTTGTTTATGAAAACCGTGTGAAATATAGTTGTCATCAGTGAATTCGTTATTTTCTCCCAAGTAAATATCAATTATTGACGATATCTCTTCAACTTTAACAATCTGAAAATTATCAACCAAAAACTCCGGTAAAAGTAACTTTAAAATAGTGCGTGATTCTGTATTCATAGCAATACAAAATTAATTAATTCGACATCTTTCCACAATTTTTTGCATTGACCCCTATAATCAAAAAGTGTTTCAAAAACTTCATCAGTATCTTGAATTAATGCTTGAAATTATATTTTTTGGATATATAAAATATAATGTCAGAATTAATTAGCGAATTCACTAAGGAATTTAATCCTCATTAATCTTAATTCCTCATCTGTATAGTCATCATCAAACTCCTCTAGCGCTGCAACTATTGAATCAGAATCAGATTCTTTAAAGTATTCTAAAACCTCCTCCTGTTGTTCATCATCGAACATTTCGTCGATTACATAATTTAAATTTATTTTTGTACCACTAAAAACAATTGCTTCAATTTCATTCAGAATTTCATCAAATGATTTAGCTTTTGTATCCGCGATATCTTCCAAAGGGATTTTACGATCAATACTTTGAATAATATGAACCTTTAATCCTGATTTTCTAACTGCGGATTTAACCACAAAATCAATCGGGCGTTCAATATCATTTTCCCTAACATATTTTTGGATGATCTCAACAAATGATTTACCATATTTTAATGCTTTCCCATGTCCAACACCAACGATGTTTTTCAATTCTTCACCAGAGCAAGGGAAATTAATTACCATTTCATCAATAGAAGGATCTTGAAAAACTACATATGGAGGTACGTTTTTTTGTTTGGCAACATTCTTTCTTAAGTCTATTAAAAGAGATCTTAATACTTCGTCTCCAACTGTTTTATTTTTCTTAACGATTTTTGAAAAATCAGGTAATTTATCATAATCATGATTTTGAGTAAGCATGAAACTCTTGGGTGATTTAATAAATTCAGTCCCTGTAGTAGTCAATCTTAAGCTTCCGTAAGTTTCAATTTCTTTCTCTAAAAATCCATGCACAATAGCTTGGCGAATAACGGCATTCCAGAATTTTTCATCCTTTTCCTTATCACTTCCAAAAAGTTCATGTTCGTGATGTTTGTATTGGAGAATATAAGAACCTTTAATTCCTGTAAGGAAATTAGTAAGGTGTTTTGCTTTAAATTTATCTGTAAAACTTTGAATAATTGTAAGGATATGACTGATGTATTCTTGTCCTTCAAATTTCTCTTTGGGGTTACTACAGTTATCACATTCCTTACCACAGTTAGCATCATCGTAAGCTTCACCAAAATAATCTAAAAGCATTTTTCTTCTACAAACTGCCGATTCCGAATAGGAAACCATTTCGTGTAGAAGTTGTTTTCCAACTTCTTGTTCAGCAATCGGTTTTCCAACTAAAAACTTTTCTAATTTTTCAATGTCTTTATAGGCATAAAAGGCTAAGCAATGCCCTTCACCACCATCTCTTCCAGCTCTTCCTGTTTCTTGATAATATCCTTCAATACTTTTAGGTATGTCATTATGAATAACATACCTAATGTCTGGCTTGTCAATTCCCATCCCAAAAGCAATAGTCGCAACAATTACATCTGCATCTTCCATTAGGAACATATCTTGATTTTTCGCCCTTGTTTGCGGGTCTAAACCAGCATGGTAAGGGAGTGCGTTTATTCCATTTAATTGTAGGAATTCAGCAACTTCTTCAACTTTTTTTCTGCTTAAACAGTAAACAATTCCAGATTTCCCAGGGCGCTGTTTAACAAATTGGATAATATCTTTTTCAATGTTGAATTTTGGACGAACCTCATAAAACAAGTTGTCTCTATTAAAAGAATCTTTAAAAACGGAAGCATTTTGCATGCCTAAATTCTTCTGAATATCTAATTGGACTTTTGGAGTTGCCGTAGCTGTTAAAGCTATTATCGGAACAGAATTAATGTTTTCGATAATACTTTTAAGCTTTCTGTATTCCGGACGGAAATCATGGCCCCACTCAGATATACAATGTGCTTCATCAACGGCAACAAAAGAAATATTTATTTGTTTTAAAAAGTCAATATTATGAACTCTTGTTAATGATTCTGGAGCTATGTAAAGTAATTTTGTTTTTCCATTTAAAACATCTTCTTTCACCTTATTGGATTCAGATTTTGTTAAAGATGAATTTAAATAATGCGCAATCGAGTCATCGGAACAATGCCCTCTAATAGCGTCAACTTGGTTTTTCATAAGTGCAATCAAGGGAGAAACGACTAAAGCTGTCCCTGATGTCATTAATGCAGGCAATTGATAACACATTGATTTACCACCACCAGTTGGCATAATAACAAAGGTGTCTTTACCACTAATCAAGGACTTAATCACCTCTTCCTGTCGACCTCTAAATTGTTCAAAACCAAAGTGTTGTTTCAATGCTGATATCGCTGATTTTTCAATAATTTTCATTATGTACTTTTAGTCGTTAATTTTCAATAATTTTGCACAAAGCTTTTTCGAACCATATTTAAGATAATATATGTAAAACGGGAAAGCGATTAACGACTAAAATACTTTTTAACAATTGCTTACAGATAACGAAATATTAGAATCGGCACAACAAACGCTTAAAATAGAAGCTGAAAGTTTAAAGGATTTAATTCCTTTATTAAATTCAGACTTTGCAAATGCAACTAAAGCTGTATTTGAATGTAAAGGGCGTTTAATTGTTAGTGGAATTGGGAAAAGTGCCAACGTTGCGCATAAAATTGTAGCTACCTTAAATAGCACAGGAACTCCTGCTGTTTTTATGCATGCTGCTGATGCCATTCATGGTGATTTGGGAATTGTTTTGAAAGACGACATTGTTATGATTTTAAGCAATAGTGGAAACAGTCCGGAAATTAAGTCTCTTTTACCTTTTATAAAATCAAGAGGAAATAAAGTTATTGCTGTTGTAGGTAATTTAAAAAGTGATTTAGGTCAAAAATCCGATTGGGTTTTCAATTCCTCCGTAAAAAAAGAAGCCTGTTCAAATAATTTAGCACCTACAAGTAGCACTACTGCTCAGATGGCACTAGGTGATGCATTAGCCGTAGCTTTAATTAATATGAGAGGTTTTACAAGTATAGATTTTGCGAAATCTCACCCAGGTGGGGCTTTAGGTAAAAAGTTCTACTTAAAAGTTGATGAGATTGTCTCTAAAAACGAACGTCCAGAAGTGAAATTGTCGTCTACTATTAATGAAGTTATTTATGAAATGTCTTCTAAGAGGTTAGGTGCGACAGCAGTAGTTGAAGAAGAAAATGTTTTGGGCATTATTACTGATGGTGATATCAGAAGAATGATTGAAAAAACAAAAGATTTAACGAATGTTAAAGCACAAGATATAATGGGGAATAATCCATTATCTTTACCACTTGGAGCATTAGCTTCGGAAGCAATGAGAATTGTGAAAGAAAAAAACATTATGCATTTAGTTATTGTTAATGAGCAAAATAAATATGTTGGTATTATTCATTTGCATGATTTAATTAACGAAGGTATTAGCGAAGAATAAGATGGGTAATACATCAGGTCCCAATACAGAGCACAAACACAATCAAATGTCTTTTTTAGATCATTTAGAGGTTTTGAGGTGGATTTTAATGAGAGTTGTATTTGTCCTTATTGTGTTTGCAACAGTGGTTTTCATTTACAGAGAGTATGTTTTTCAAAACATAATTTTTGCATCGCAAAAAATGGACTTTATCACTTATGCTAAGTTTTGTGATTTTTCTGGATTTTTAAATAGTTTATTGCCTGATTTAGTAGACTCAGATTCGATGTGCTTCGAGCCAATTCAAGCTAAATTTCTTCCTGGTAAAATGACAGGTAAATTCATGACAGCGATGTTAGTTTCTTTTATTGGAGGAGCTATTGTAGCCTTCCCTTACATTATTTGGGAACTTTGGAGATTTCTGAAGCCAGCGTTGTATCCTAAAGAACAAAAAAGTGCTAGAGGGATTGTGTTTTTTTCTTCAGTCTTGTTTTTATGCGGAATTCTATTTGGTTATTTTGTAATCAATCCATTAAGTGTCCATTTCTTAATTAATTTTGATTTTGGAATCAATAACATAGAAGAATTATACCCCCTAAATAGTTTCATGGGAATTGTTGCTTCAACAACCTTAGCAACTGGATTAATGTTTGAATTACCAGTTTTAATTTATTTTTTATCAAAGGCGGGAATTGTAACTCCTGAGGGAATGAGAAAGTACAGAAAACATTCGTTTGTTGGGACTTTATTATTATCAGCCATTATTACACCACCTGATGTTTTTAGTCAAGTTTTAGTTTCTATTCCAATAGTTATTCTGTACGAAATTTCGATTTTCATATCTAAATCTGTAAATAAGAATTCAATTCGATGAAGCTCTACACCAAAAATTTAGTTAAGACTTATAAAGGAAGGCGTGTTGTAAACGGTGTTTCAATTGAAGTGAATCAAGGTGAAATCGTTGGTTTATTAGGTCCGAATGGAGCTGGTAAAACAACTTCCTTTTATCAAATTGTTGGATTTATTCAACCCGATGAAGGATCTGTTTATTTGGATGATATGGATATTACTAATATCCCAATGTATAAAAGAGCTCAATTAGGAATTGGGTATTTACCCCAAGAAGTAAGTGTTTTTAGAAAATTAACGGTCGAAGATAATTTAAAAGCGATTTTAGAAATGTCTGCTTTATCAAAATCAGAACAAAAAGTGAAGCTTGAAAGTCTTTTGGATGAATTTGGCTTGCAGCACGTACGAAAAAATTTAGGTGAGGTTTTATCAGGTGGAGAGAAAAGAAGAATTGAAATAGCCAGATGCCTAACTATGAATCCTAAATTTATCTTGTTAGATGAACCATTTGCGGGAGTAGATCCAATTGCTGTAGAAGATATTCAAAACATTGTATCAAAGTTAAAAGAGAAAAATATCGGAATTTTAATTACCGATCACAATGTTCAAGAAACATTGCATATTGTGGACAGAGCCAACTTACTATTTGAGGGTAGTATTTTAAAAACAGGTACTGCTGAAGAATTAGCGGCAGACGAGCAAGTAAGAAGAGTTTATCTTGGCCAAAACTTTAAATTAAGAAAAGGTTAGACCTTCTTAATGTTTTCAATAATTGACACTAAAATATATAGTATCAAAATTACCGGTATAGCGAGATAACCTAAAATACTAATGGATATTATACTTCCCAAAATAAGTATATATTTCGCAACATTTTCTTTAAATACCCAAGTTTTAAATTTCAATGCAATTAAGGGAATTTCAGCAATTAATAAGTAAGAGAATACTATTGTAATTCCAATAAGAACAGGCAAACTAGTGATTAAGTCATTTGCCGTCTCATTGTCTTTCCCAAAAAGCCAAATTAAGGGAATTGTAATGAAAAAAAGTGTGTTTGCGGGCGTAGGTAAACCGATGAAGGAATTTGATTGTCTTGTGTCAATATTAAATTTAGCAAGACGTAAGGCTGAAAAAACAGTAATAATATATCCTGAAAATGGAAGAAAATTTTGAGATTTAAGAATCTCATCAAATGATTCGATTCCTAGTGCTTTGGAAAGAGCAACATATAAAATTGTTCCAGGGACAACCCCAAAAGAAACCATATCGGCTAAAGAATCTAATTCTTTTCCTAAATCAGACTGGACTTTTAGCAAACGTGCGACAAATCCATCAAGAAAGTCGGCAATTGTTGCAACAGAAATTAAAACAATAGCTAAAAGGTAGTGGTGGTTTAGCATTGATAGTGTAGCAATACATCCGCAAGCTAAATTTAGGGATGTAAGGGAATTGGGTATGATTGATTTTAAGTTCTCCATTATATAATTGTAAAGATAGGCGGTATATTAATAATACTAAAAAAACATATTTTTTTTTACTAAAGATAATATAGTGAGATTGTTAAGTGATTTAATGGTTATTTAAAAGACGTTTTTTTGTTTTTATATTTTTATCACTTTACTTTTATCACAATAAAAGAAGTAGAATTACGTTAAAACTAAACTAACTTTTATGTATTTTTAAAACTCAATTCATTATAAATGAAAGGAAAATTATATCACATAGGATTATTACTTTTTTTAGCTACTTCCTCTCTTCAGGCTCAGGTGAAATACAGTAATGAATTTTTAAACATTGGAGTAGGTGTCCGATCTGCGGGAATGGGGAATGCTGTCGTAGCTAGCACTACCGATGTAACCGCGGGTTATTGGAATACAGCAGGATTGTTAAATTTAGAGAACAACCTTGAAATTGGGTTAATGCATAGTGAATTATTTGCTGGAATTGCAACCCATGATTACGGATCAGTCGGTTTTAAAATTGACGAAGTTTCAGCTGGGGGTGTTTCGTTTATCAGATCGGGTGTTGACGATATTCCTGATACTAGAAATTTAGTTGATGCAAATGGCAATTTTAATTATAATAAGATCGAAAGTTTCTCGAGTGTAGATAACGCATTTATTTTTCACTATGCACGTAAACTGGGTCCGGAGGCATTAACTGTAGGCGCAAATGTAAAATTAATCTATCGTAAAGTTGGGGAGTTTGCCAATGCTTTTGGTTTTGGAATAGATGTATCAGGAATGTACGATCTTGGTAAAGTTAAACTTGCAGCTTCATTCCGAGACATAACAGGTACATACTCTGCTTGGAATTTCAATACTGAAGAATTAGAGGATGTTTTTGTTTTAACAGGAAATGAAGTCCCAACTAATTCAATTGAAATCACAGCTCCCCAAGCCGTTTTAGGTGGTGGATATACTTATCAAATTAATGAGAAGTTTGGTCTTTATCCTGAATTAAATCTTGCGGTAACTTTTGACGGTGAAAGAAACACATTGATTAGAAGTAGTCTCCTGAGTATTGATCCTAGGGTAGGATTAGAAGGGAATTATAATGAAATTTTTTTCATAAGGTTAGGAATTAATGGTTTTCAAAAAGAATTAACGATAGATGACGATACAAAATGGAGCAGTAGTCCAGCGATTGGAGTTGGTGTTAAATTTAAGAAGGTAGCTTTGGATTATGCACTGACAAATATCGGCGGTGGAACTGGTTTTTACACTAATTCATTTTTTATTAAAATCGGAATAAACAAGCGAAAATGATCAAAAAAATAATTACACTCGCCTTTTTTCTCCCATTAATAGCGGTTTCTCAAATTGCTAATGATTGGATTAATTATGATCAACATTATTTTAAATTTCCAATTGCGAAGGATGGCATTTATCGTATACAATATGAACAATTAATCACTTCTGGAATTAATTTTTCACTTTTTGATCCTCGAAATCTTCAACTATTTGCAAAAGGCAAAGAACAAGCAATTTATATCCAGGGAGAATCTGACGGCTCTTTTGATTCCAATGATTTTATAGAGTTTTATGCAGAAAATAATGACGGTTGGTATGACCATAATTTATTTTCAGATTCGGCCCATGTATTTAACCCATATGTGAGTATGTACACTGATACATTATATTATTATTTAACTTGGAATTCAAGTACGAGTAACAAAAGAATGTTGGATGCTGATGACTCAGATTTTGATTCTTATACACCAATT
>CAJJCC010000060.1 GCA_905182585.1 uncultured Flavobacteriales bacterium | reverse complement strand
TCAATATCCTTATACTTTTGTACCATCTTGATCAGATGTCGATTATCGTATCTGCAAGGCCTACACCATGAAGCCCAAAAATCAATGAGTACATAATCACCTCTTAGGGTATACAAGTTAATAGTATCTCCTTTGGGAGATGCTCCTTTTAAATTAGGAGCTAAATCACCTACGTTTATACCTACTGTGATTATTGCTTCTTTAGGGGAGGCACAAGCAACCAAAATGGTAATTGCTATTGATGCATAAAGTAGCTTTTTCATTAAGATATTCTCGTGATATCAGCTCCTAATTTCTGTAGTCTTGTGTCTATATTTTGATATCCTCTATCAATTTGTTGTATGTTGTCTATGGTAGAAGTTCCTTCAGCTGAAAGAGCTGCTATTAATAGTGAAACTCCAGCTCTAATATCTGGAGACGTCATCGATATACCTCTTAAGCTTTGTTGTTTGTTTAATCCAATAACGGTTGCTCTATGAGGATCACACAATATAATTTGTGCTCCCATATCAATTAGTTTATCCACGAAAAATAATCTTGATTCAAACATTTTCTGATGTATTAAAACACTTCCTTTTGCTTGAATTGAAGTAACTAACATTATACTTAATAGATCGGGTGTAAAACCGGGCCAAGGCGCATCAGCAACTGTAAGTATAGATCCGTCTATGAATTTTTCTACTTCATATTGTTTTTGAGATGGAATTACTAAATCATCACCAACCAATTCCATTTCGATTCCTAGGCGTTTGAATGTATTCGGTATGATTCCTAAGTTCTCATAGGAAACATCTTTAATAGTAATGTTTGATTCAGTCATGGCCGCTAAACCAATGAAAGAACCTATTTCAATCATATCAGGCAGTATTCGATGATCTGTACCACCTAGTGAATCTACACCATCAATAATTAGTAAATTAGAACCAACACCAGATATTTTGGCACCCATTCTATTTAACATCTTACATAGTTGTTGTAAGTATGGTTCACAAGCAGCATTATAGATAGAAGTTTTCCCTTCTGCTAAAACAGCCGCCATTACAATGTTAGCTGTACCTGTAACTGAAGCTTCATCAAGCAACATATACGTTCCTTGAAGTTTTTTTGCTTCTACTTTATAAAATTTGCTAGCAGCTTGATATTCGAAGCTTGCTCCTAACTTTTGGAAACCAATAAAATGTGTATCAACTCTTCTTCTTCCAATTTTGTCTCCGCCTGGTGCAGGAATGTATCCCTTACCAAATCTGGCTAATAGTGGACCTACAATCATTATAGATCCCCGTAGGCTCGATCCTTTATGTTTGAACTCTTCAGATACCATGTAATCTAGATTTACATCATCTGCTTGGAATTCGTAATCAAATTCATTCAATTGATTAACTTTTACATTCATGCTTTTCAGCAAGTCAATCAATTTATTTACATCTATAATATTTGGAAGGTTAGTAATAGTAACCTTCTCTGGAGTTAACAAAACAGCACATAAAATCTGTAATGCTTCATTTTTTGCACCCTGAGGTGTGATTTCCCCTTGTAGACTTTTTCCTCCGTTAATTATAAATGAACCCATGAATTATCTTACGTTTTTTTTGAAAGGTCTTTTTGGACCTTTTTTATGATTATTATTTGATTGTCTTTTATTCGTTGTTCTAGTTGGGTTGGTTGGTTTCCCAATTAATGACCCTGTACTTTTTAATGTATGATTATCGCTTAACTTAAGCTTGCTATCAGATAGCTTACCAAGCTGCTCGAAAATCAAATCATCACTTACACTATCTCTGTTATAAAGAAGATAATTCTTCTTCATCATATTGGCTATGTAATAGGTGAAGGATTCTTTTTCTAGACCATCTTCAAGTTTACTTGCTTTTTCAATGAAGCTTTCAATTGATTTGCCATAATGGCGATATTTTATGCGATTATCAGGATAAGCCACCTTTTTTGGGGGCTTAACCAACTCAGCTTTGTCGGGAAGAGGGTATGGAGAATCAACCTCAAGTTTGAAGTCTGAAATAATTATCATATGATCCCATAAACTTTGGATAAAGTCATCAGCCTCCTTAAACTGAGGTTTAACTTGACCCATTATTTTTACTATCGATCTTGCAATGTGATTTCTTTCTTCTCTATCGTTAACCGAAATAGCGAAATCAATCATTTTATGAATGTTTCTACCGTATTCACGTATAACTAGCGACGAACGCGTTGTATTATAGTCCATATTATATTATCTCTTTCAAAGATAGTTAAAGCTAACCAACTATTTTAAGTTTGGCAAATTTCAGCAGTATTTGTTTTTCACCATGATTTTCAAATGAAATCACAGCTTTTTTACTAGGTCCAATTCCTTCTACCTTAGTGACTTTACCAGGTCCAAATCTTAAATGTTCTACTTTTTGCCCTTCCTTAATATCCTTTCCTTCTTTATTAATTCCAGGAATAGACGGGCTGTCTACCGATCTGGCTACTTTCTGGAGACTTACTAGCCTTTGTCCTAGAGGAATAGGGGATCTGCTTTTTTTATTTACTTGTTCTTGATTTAAACGTGTTCCTGCAAAATTCCGAGGAGGTCTGACTTGAGGCATCTCAAGATAATCAAGCGGTATCTCTGTTATGAACCTACTTGGTTCCGCATAGGTTATAGTTCCGAACTTAAACCTTGTCTGTGCGTAGCTTAAATAAACCGATTTTTCAGCTCTTGTTATTGCTACATAAAACAATCGTCTTTCTTCTTCTAATTCTGTTCTTGAATTAACGGATAATTGAGAGGGGAATAAGTTTTCTTCCATTCCTACAATAAAAACATGAGGGAATTCAAGCCCTTTCGAACTATGTATAGTCATTAGTGACACTCTGTCAATGTCATTCTCCGCGTCTTTGTCTGCATCGGTTAGTAGTGCAACATCTTCCATGAATTTATCTAATGTTTGTGTTGGGACGTCAGAGATTTCTTCACTATTTGAAAATAACTTTAAACCATTTAGTAGCTCTTGTATGTTCTCATATCTGGAAACACCTTCAGGTGTTTTGTCTCCGTGAACATCTTTTAAAAGTCCCGTTTGAGAAGCAATATAATTACCTAAATCATAAGCGTTTTTTCGATGAAGTTCACTTCCGAAACTTAGAATCATTGTCGCGAAATTTCTAATTTTCGCCTTCGGTCCATTACCAATTCCAGTATTATAATGATCAATATTGCTGGCTATTTCCCATAAAGAGGCATTCTGACTGTTTGCGGTTAAAATCAGTTTATCGATTGTTGATTTACCGATTCCTCTAGTTGGGTAATTAATAACTCTTTTTAGTGCTTCTTCGTCGTTAGGGTTAAAGGTCATCCTGTAATAGGCAAGTAGGTCTTTGATCTCTTTCCTTTGATAGAAAGATTGTCCACCGTATATTTTATAAGGAATATTAAGCTTTCTTAGAGATTCCTCCATCGAACGAGACTGTGCATTTGTTCTATATAAGATTGCAAATTCATTGTTCTGTACTTGATCTTGTAGTTTAATAGAAAGTATCTTGTCAGCAACTACTTTCCCTTCTTCATTGTCTGTTTTTGTCTTGATTACTTTAATCTTTGCTCCTTCCTCGTTTTGGGTCCAAACATCTTTAGGGAATTGATCTTTGTTTTTAGAAATAATAGCGTTTGCAGCGGCTACAATGTTTTTTGATGATCGGTAATTTTGTTCTAGTTTAAATGACTTTGAATCTTTGTAATCTTTTTGAAAGTTTAAGATGTTCTCAATGTTAGCGCCTCTAAAAGAGTAAATACTTTGAGCGTCATCACCAACAACACATATGTTCTTGAATTTTTTCGCAAGCATTTTAACAATAGTGTATTGGGCATAGTTTGTATCCTGGTACTCGTCAACTAGGATATACTTATATAAATTCTGGTATTTTTCTAAAACTTCAGGGAATTTGTCAAATAGGTCGTATGTTTTGAATATTAAATCATCAAAATCCATAGCACCTGCTTTAACACATCGTAAAGAATAACTTTTATATATATTACCGATTTCAGGCTTACCCATTCTTTTGTCTTCAGTAAGAATGGCGTTGTCTTTATTATAGGCTTGGGCTGATATTAAATTGTTTTTTGCAGCAGATATTCTATTATATACAATACCTGGTTTATATACCTTATCATCTAAGCCTGATTCTTTAATAATTGCTTTTAAAAGATTCTTAGCATCTAAAGTATCATATATTGTGAAATTATAAGGAAAGCCGAGTTTTTCGTGTTCTTTTCTTAGGATTTTAGCAAAAACAGAATGAAAAGTACCCATCCATAAACTACGAGCCTCTAAACCGATGATCTTTTCGATTCGTTCACGCATTTCTTTAGCGGCCTTATTTGTAAAAGTTAATGCAAGTACATTAAAAGCATCTACACCATTATGTAATAAATGAGCTATTCTGTATGTAAGCACTCTCGTTTTACCTGAGCCAGCTCCTGCTAGGATCATATTCGGACCATATATGGATAGTACCGCTTCTTTTTGAGAATCATTTAATTCATTAATATAGTCAGACATAAATCAAAAATAATCAATTATCTATCGTAGACAGGATCATGGTTTGAAAAAATATTAAATTTATTTTAAATTTTTGAAAAGCAACTGATTACGGGGGTTATCCACATAGTTTTGTGAGTAAAAGTGAAAAAAAAACCACCAATTTGTTCAAACCCCTTGATAATTGGAAATTTCTGTATATCTTTGCCCTCCCGTTTTTTGGCGGGTATTGTGTTTATTTGAAAGTGAATATTTAGAAATATGCCAACTATTCAACAGTTAATAAAGAAAGGAAGAGTTAACAAGCCGAGCAAGAGTAAGGCTGCAGCTCTTAACGCGTGTCCTCAAAGAAGAGGTGTATGTACGAGAGTATATACTACGACACCGAAAAAACCAAACTCTGCAATGAGAAAAGTTGCAAGGGTAAGATTGACAAATGGAATCGAAGTTTCAGCTTACATCCCAGGAGAAGGTCACAACTTACAAGAACATTCAATTGTACTTGTTAGAGGTGGTAGGGTGAAAGATTTACCAGGGGTTAAATATCATGTTGTTCGTGGAGCACTTGATACTGCTGGTGTTGAAGGACGACTACAGAGAAGATCTAAATACGGGGCGAAACGTCCTAAGAAATAATTTTTAACGATTTCCTGAAATGAGAAAGAGTAGTGCAAAAGAGAGAATAGTTTTACCAGATCCAAAATTTGGAGATATTGTTGTTGCGAAGTTTGTAAACAACCTTATGCTTGACGGTAAAAAATCTACTGCGTTTAGTATTTTTTATGACGCGATTGATGTTGTTGCATCAAAAGTTGAAGAAGAAGAAGATGCTTTACAGGTATTCAAGAAAGGTTTGTCTAATGTGACGCCTGGAGTTGAAGTTAGAAGTAAAAGAGTAGGAGGGGCAACTTTCCAAATACCAGTTCCAATTCGTGATAATAGAAAACTTTCTATGGGAATGAAATGGTTAATTGGTTATGCTAGAAAAAGAAATGAGAAATCAATGGCTCAGAAATTAGCTGCTGAAATTCTTGCTGCTGCCAAAGAAGAGGGTGCTGCTTTCAAAAAGAAAGAAGATACTCACAGAATGGCAGAAGCTAATAAAGCATTCGCTCACTTTAGAGTTTAATAAAGGTTTAAAACCAACAAGTTAAAAAAGTCAAAATGGCTAAAAGAGATCTTAAATTCACAAGAAACATTGGTATCGCAGCTCACATTGATGCTGGGAAGACTACGACTACTGAGCGTGTTTTATATTACGCAGGTGTAAGTCACAAGATTGGAGAGGTGCACGATGGTGGTGCTACAATGGATTGGATGGAGCAAGAGCAAGAAAGAGGTATTACAATTACTTCTGCTGCTACTACTGTTTTCTGGCCATATAGAGATAATGAATACCAAGTGAATATTATTGATACTCCAGGTCACGTTGATTTTACTGTTGAAGTAAATAGATCATTAAGAGTGTTAGATGGTTTAGTTTTCTTATTTAGTGCAGTTGACGGTGTTGAGCCTCAATCAGAAACTAACTGGAGACTTGCCGATAATTATGCAGTATCAAGAATTGGTTTTGTAAATAAAATGGATCGTCAAGGAGCTGATTTTTTAAACGTGTGTAAACAGGTTGAAGAAATGTTAGGTTCTAAAGCAGTTCCATTACAATTACCAATCGGTGCTGAGGATGAATTCGAAGGTGTTGTTGATTTAATTAATAACAGAGGTATCGTTTGGAATGAGGATGATCAAGGGATGACTTTTAAAGAAGTTCCTATTCCTGAAGACATGGTTGATGAAGTTGAGGAATATAGAGAGAAGTTGTTAGAAGCGATTGCTGAATATGATGAGTCTTTAATGGAGAAATTTTTTGAAGATCCAAACTCAATTACAGAAAGAGAAGTACTTGATGCTTTAAGAGGAGCTACATTGGATGCGAAATTCGTACCGATGATGTGTGGTTCAGCTTTTAAAAATAAAGGTGTTCAAGCAATGCTTGATATTGTGATGGAGATTTTACCATCACCAATGGACCAAGAAGCAATTGTTGGTATTAATCCAAAAACAGATGAAGAAGTTATAAGAAAACCTTCCTCTGATGAGCCTTTTGCAGGATTAGCCTTTAAAATTGCAACAGATCCTTTCGTAGGTAGATTATGTTTTACTAGAGCTTATAGTGGTACTTTGCCTTCAGGTTCCTATGTTTTAAACACAAGAACAATGAAGAAAGAGAGAATCTCTCGTATCTTCCAAATGCATGCTAACAGTCAAAATCAAATTCCTGAGTTACAGGCTGGAGATATTGCTGCTTTAGTTGGGTTTAAAGACATTAGAACTGGTGATACTTTGTGTGCAGAAGATGCACCTATTGTATTAGAGTCAATGGATTTTCCAGAGCCTGTTATTGGTGTTGCTATTGAGCCTAAATCTCAAGCAGATATCGATAAATTAGGAATGGCTTTAGGTAAATTAGCTGAAGAAGATCCGACATTCAAAGTTAATACTGATCAGGATACTGGACAGACTATTATCTCTGGAATGGGTGAGTTGCATTTAGAGATTATTTTAGATAGATTAAAAAGAGAGTTCAAGGTTGAATGTAACCAAGGAGCTCCTCAAGTAACATATAAGGAAACAATTATTGGTACTGTTGATCACAAGGAAGTTTATAAGAAACAATCTGGTGGTCGTGGTAAGTTTGCAGATATTCAAATCACTGTAGGGCCAAGAGAAGATGGTGTTGAAGGATTAGAGTTTGTTAATTCAGTGAAAGGTGGTCGTGTTCCTAAAGAATTTGTTCCATCTGTTGAAAAAGGATTCAAAGAAGCTATGAGTAACGGAGTTTTAGCAGGTTTTGCTGTAGATTCTTTAAAAGTTACTTTAAATGATGGTTCTTTTCATCCAGTTGATTCAGATGCACTTTCTTTTGAAATAGCTGCGAAAATGGCATTCAGAAATGCTTGTCCTAAAGCACGTCCAGTTCTTTTAGAACCAATGATGAAGCTTGAGGTAATTACACCTGAATTAAACATGGGTGATGTTGTAGCAGATCTTAATAAGAGAAGAGGTGTTATGGAAGGAATGGATGATAAAAATGGAGCTAAGATTGTGAAAGCAAAGGTTCCATTATCAGAAATGTTCGGATATGTAACATCGCTAAGAACAATAACTTCTGGTAGGGCTACGTCAACTATGGAATTCAGTCATTTTGCTGAAGCTCCACAAATGGTAGCAAAAGAAGTTATAGCGAAAGCAAAAGGAATAGTAGAAGCTTAATAAGTACGAGTTAAGGTAACATTGATATGAGCCAGAAAATTAGAATTAAATTAAAGTCTTTCGATCACAACTTAGTTGATAAGTCTGCTGAGAAGATTGTTAAAACTGTAAAATCTACAGGAGCTGTTGTAAGTGGGCCAATTCCATTACCAACAAATAAAAGAATTTTTACTGTCTTGAAATCACCTCACGTTAATAAAAAAGCGAGAGAGCAGTTTCAAGTTAGTTCTTATAAAAGATTAATGGATATATACAGCTCTTCGTCGAAGACTGTTGATGCCTTAATGAAACTAGAACTTCCTTCAGGTGTTGAAGTGGAGATCAAAGTATAGTTTGTAATTGATAAGATAACCCCCCAAAAAAAACTGTTATTCGATGTCAGGATTGATAGGAAAAAAAGTAGGTATGACCAGTTTGTTTGATGCTAATGGAAAAAACATTCCATGTACGGTAATCCAAGCTGGACCATGTGTCGTTACTCAAGTGAAAACTGAGAAAACAGACGGTTATAATGCGGTTCAAATCGCATATAACGAAAAGTCAGGTAAAAATATTGGAGCTCCCTTAAAAGGACATTTCAAGAAAGCAGGTGTTAATCCACACGCAAAACTTGTTGAGTTCAAAAGTTTCAAAGATGAAAAGTCATTAGGTGATTCAATTACTGTAGATTTATTTGCAGAAGGAGAGTTCGTTGATATTTCAGCAACTTCAAAGGGAAAAGGTTTCCAAGGTGTAGTAAAAAGACACAACTTCCGTGGAGTTGGTGGTCAAACTCACGGTCAGCATAATAGATTAAGAGCTCCAGGTTCTATTGGTGGTGCATCTACTCCTTCAAAAGTATTTAAAGGAATTAGAATGGCCGGAAGAATGGGAGGTGATACTGTTAAAACTCAAAACCTTAAAGTTTTAAAAGTTTTAGCTGATAGAAATTTAATCGTTGTTTCAGGAAACATTGCTGGATCAAAAGGTTCTTACGTTGTAATCGAGAAATAGGATGGAATTAGCAGTATTAGACAAAACAGGAAAAGACACAGGAAGAAAAGTTACACTTAGTGATTCTGTATTTGGTATTGAACCAAGCGAGCACACAGTGTACTTAGATGTGAAACAATATCTTGCTAACCAAAGACAAGGTACTCATAAGTCGAAAGAAAGAAATGAAATCGCTGGGAGTACTAAGAAATTGAAAAAGCAAAAAGGATCTGGTGCAGCTAGGTTCGGTGATATAAAAAACCCTATATTTAGAGGAGGAGGGAGAATTTTTGGTCCTCGTCCAAGATATTATGGTTTTAAATTGAACAAAAAAGTTAAAGCGGTAGCTAAAAAATCAGTTCTTTCAACTTCTGTTAAAGAAGATAAAGTAATTGTTTTAGAAGACTTAAAGTTTGATGCTCCAAGAACAAAAGATTTCATCTCTCTTCTTAAAGGATTAGAGTTAGAAGGTAAAAGAGTTACATTGGTTACTTCTGATGATAACAAGAATGTTTTACTTTCTTCGAGAAATATTCAAAAGGTTAAAGTTGTTGCTACATCTGAAGTAAACACTTATGACTTAATAAACTGTAGCAAGTTGGTTATATCAGAAAGCTCAGTTAAAGAAATTGAAAACATTTTAAGCTAGTAGAGATGAGTGTTATTGTTAAACCAATCATAAGTGAAAAAATGTCTATCCTTGAGGAAAAACTTGGAAGATATGGTTTCATCGTTAAAGATTCTGCAAATAAAGTGCAAATTAAGAAAGCTCTAGAGGCTACTTATGGAGTAACTGTAGAATCAGTTAACACTATGCGTTACGCAGGTAAAGCAAAAAGAAACAGAAAAACTTGGCAAATGGATGGAAGAACTAGTTCTTTCAAAAAAGCCATAGTTACTCTGAAAGAAGGAGAAGTAATAGATATTTACGGTAATATTTAAGAAGAATGGGTTTAAAGAAATTAAAACCAAATACTCCAGGTCAAAGACATAAAGTAGCAGACACATTTGATGATGTTACTAAAAGTTATCCTGAGAAGAGTTTGTTAGCAAAGAAGAAAAGTTCAGGTGGTAGAAATGCCTCTGGAAAAATGACTGTTCGGAATATTGGAGGAGGTCACAAGAAGAAATATCGTGTGGTTGATTTCAAAAGAACTAAAGTTGGTGTACCAGCAGTTGTTAAAGGAATCGAATACGATCCAAACAGAACTGCTAGAATTGCATTACTATACTACGTTGATGGTGAAAAGGCTTATATCATTGCTCCAAACGGATTAGAGGTTGGCGCAAAGATTCAAGCTGGGAAAGGTGCTCCTATTGAAGTAGGAAATTCTTTACCACTTTCTGAGATTCCATTAGGAACAGTTGTACACAACGTTGAATTCATGCCTGGTCAAGGTGGGAAATTAGCAAGAAGTGCTGGTTCTTATGTTCAGTTAGCTGCAAAAGAAGGTCGTTTTGCGACTTTGAAATTACCATCTGGTGAGACTCGTCAAGTTTATGTTAATTGTTCTGCAACAATTGGAGCAGTTTCAAATTCTGATCACCAATTGGTAGTAAGTGGTAAAGCTGGAAGAAGTAGATGGCTAGGTAGAAGACCTAGAGTTAGAGGTGTTGCTATGAACCCTGTCGATCATCCAATGGGTGGAGGTGAAGGTCGTTCATCAGGTGGACATCCTAGATCTAGAAAAGGTTTACCTGCTAAGGGATACAAGACTCGATCTAAGAATAAGTATTCTGATAAGTTTATCATTGAAAGAAGAAAAAAATAATAGTTAGAAGATATGGCTAGATCACTAAAAAAACCACCATTTGTACACTATAAGTTACAAAAGCGTGCTGAAGAAGCTCAAGAGTCTGGAAAGAAAAATGTTATTAAGACATGGTCTAGAGCATCTATGATTACTCCGGACTTCCTAGGACTTACTATTGGTGTTCATAATGGGAATAAGTTTATACCTGTTTTCATTACTGAAAACATGGTTGGACATAAGTTAGGTGAGTTTGCTCCCACTAGAACTTATAGAGGACATGGAGCAGATAAGAAGAAGAAATAACATTAAAGCATTTTTAACACATGGGTGCTAGAAAAAGAAATACTGCTGAAGCCGCTAAAGAAGCAAGAAAAGCTCAGTACTTTGCAAAATTAAATAACTGTCCTACATCACCTCGTAAAATGAGACTTGTAGCTGATTTAGTTAGAGGAATGGAAGTTTATAAAGCTCTTGGAGTTTTACAATTCTCAGACAAAGAAGCTGCAGGGAAAATAGAGACACTTTTAAAGTCTGCAATCCATAACTTTGAGGCTAAAACTGGAAATGCTCCAGAAGCTGGTGAGTTGTGCATAAGTAACATTGCTGTTGATTCGGCTAGAATGTTAAAAAGAATTCAACCGGCACCGCAAGGTAGAGCCCATAGAATTCGAAAACGTTCGAATCACGTGACTTTATTCGTAAATAAAATTAATTAGAAAGTAAAGATTTAGCAAAATGGGACAAAAAACGAACCCGATTGGAAATAGATTAGGAATTATACGCGGATGGGATTCTAACTGGTATGGTGGGAATAAATACGCTGATAAAATCCATGAAGATTTTCAAATCAGAAGCTACATTAGAGCTAGATTAGCGAAAGCATCAGTATCTAAGATTGTTATTGAAAGAACGTTAAAGTTAATCTCGATTACGATTCATACGGCAAGACCAGGAATTATCATTGGTAAAGGTGGTCAAGAAGTTGATAAGTTGAAAGAAGAAATTAAAAAACTTACTGGAAAGGAAGTTCAAATTAATATCTTTGAGATCAAAAGACCTGAATTGGACGCAAAATTAGTTGCCGATAGTATTTGTCGTCAAATTGAAGGAAGAATATCTTTTCGAAGAGCTATGAAGATGGCGGTTGCTTCAACCATGAGAATGGGTGCTGAAGGAATCAAAATTCAAGTTGCTGGTCGTTTAAACGGTGCTGAAATGGCTCGTACAGAATCAAAAAAGGATGGAAGGATTCCGTTACATACCTTCCGTGCTGATGTTGATTACTGTTGGTCTGAGGCTCATACTACTTATGGAAGATTAGGTGTGAAAGTATGGATTTGTAAAGGTGAAATTTACGGTAAAGTAGATTTAACTCCAAATCATGCTCCTAACAAACCAAAAGGTGGTGGTAAGTTTAAAGGAAAGAAAAGACGTTAATTATTCACTTGTAAAGTTTAAGAGATGTTATCTCCAAAAAGAGTAAAATATAGAAAGGTTCAAAAAGGAAAAGGAAACGAGAAGGGTGTAGCTCATAGAGGTGCTCAAATTTCTTTCGGTTCTTTTGGAATCAAAACCTTAGATCAAGGGTGGATAACTAGTAGACAAATTGAGGCTGCTCGTGTTGCTGTAACAAGGTACATGAAAAGAGAAGGTCAAATTTGGATTAGGATTTTCCCTGACAAACCAATTACCAAAAAGCCAGCTGAAGTAAGGATGGGTAAAGGTAAAGGTTCTCCCGAGTATTGGGTAGCACCTGTTAAACCTGGTAGAGTTTTGTTTGAAGCTGACGGTGTTGCTTTAGAAATAGCTAAAGAAGCACTTAGACTTGCAGCACAAAAACTACCGGTTAAGACTAAGTTTGTAGTAAGAAGAGATTATTTAGAAGCTTAAAAAGATCAAAAATGAAAGCTGCAGAAATTAGAGAATTATCCGTAGAGGATTTAAAGTCAAAAATAGCTGAAGAAACAAAGGCATTAAGTACATTAAACTTAAATCATGCTGTTTCTCCAATCGAAAATCCACAAGTTATAAAAATTACTCGTAGATTAGTAGCTAGATTGAAAACTGTACTTAACGAAAAAAGTCAAGCTTAAGCTTTTATTAAAACTGTAAATTATGTCTACAAGAAATTTAAGAAAGGAAAGAGTTGGTATTGTTACTAGTAATGCTATGGATAAATCAATTGTTGTTGCAATTGAATTAAGAAAGAAGCATGAAAAGTACGGTAAGTTCGTAAAGCAAACTAACAAATTTGTCGCTCACGATGAGAAAGGTGAGTGTAATGTTGGTGATACGGTTAAGATTATGGAAACTAGGCCTCTTAGTAAGACTAAGAACTGGCGTTTAGTAGAAGTAATTGAGAAAGCGAAATAATATTGTTAAGAAAGATTAATATTTAGTCATGATACAACAAGAATCTAGGTGTAAAGTTGCTGATAACAGTGGTGCTAAAGAAGCATTATGTATCCGTGTTTTAGGTGGAACTAAAAAGAGATATGCTTCAATTGGTGATAAAATCGTTGTTTCTATTAAGAAAGCAATGCCTGCAGGAAACGTAAAGAAAGGTACAGTTGTTAAAGCTGTAGTCGTTAGAACTGCAAAAGAAGTTAGAAGAGCTGATGGATCTTATATAAGATTTGATGATAATGCTATCGTATTATTAACAGCTACTGGTGAAATGAGAGGTACTCGTATCTTCGGACCTGTTGCTAGAGAGTTACGTGATAGGAACTTCATGAAGATTGTTTCACTAGCACCTGAAGTACTATAAAGATATTTAAGATGGCGAAGTTAAAATTAAAAAAAGGCGATACAGTTAAAGTTATCACTGGTAATAGTAAAGGTTTAACAGGAGAGATTTTAAAAGTCATTCCTGCTTCTTCTAGAATTATCGTAGCTGGTGTTAACAAAGTAAAAAAACACACTAAACCTTCAGCTAAAAATCCACAAGGTGGGATTATTGAAATTGAAGCTACAATTCCGATATCTAACGTTATGTTATTAGATGGTGAAATACCATCTCGCGTTGGAAGAAAGGTTGTTGATGGTGAGATTAAGAGATACGCTAAGAAAACTGATAAGATTTTAGACTAATGGGACAATTCGTACCAAATTATAGAAAGCAATACGACAATAAGATTGTCGCTGCTTTAAAGGAGCAATTTAATTACAGTAATGTGATGCAAGTTCCAAAACTGGAAAAGATTGTTATCAATCAAGGTATTGGAGCAGGTGTTGCTGACAAAAGAATGGTAGAAAACGCTGTAAAGCAATTGTCTATCATTGCTGGGCAAAAAGCTGTTACATGTTACTCAAAGAAAGATGTTTCTACTTTCAAATTAAGAAAGAACATGCCTATTGGGGCAAAGGTTACCTTAAGAGCTGAAGGAATGTATGAGTTTTTAGAGAGACTTGTTGCTGTTGCTTTACCAAGAGTAAGAGATTTCCGTGGAATTAACTTTAAGTTTGATTCAAGAGGAAACTACACTTTAGGAATCAAGGAACAAATTATCTTTCCAGAAATCAATATCGATAATGTTGATAATGTTTTAGGAATGGATATTACATTTGTTACAAGTGCTAATACAGATGAAGAAGGTTATGCTTTATTAACAGAGTTTGGTCTTCCATTTAAAAACAAAAAACACTAATTAGTCATGGCAAAAGAATCAATGAAAGCCAGAGAGGTTAAAAGAGCTAAACTGGTTGCAAAATACGCTGAGAAAAGAAAGGCTTTGAAGGAAGCTGGAGATTACGACGCATTACAAAAACTTCCACGTAATTCTATGCCTATTAGGATGCATAATAGATGTAATATTACAGGGAGACCAAAAGGTTACATGCGCCAATTTGGTTTGTCAAGAATTCAGTTTAGAGAAATGGCTAACAATGGACTTATCCCAGGTGTTAAGAAAGCAAGTTGGTAATTTAGTTATTAAGATTAGAAAAATTTAAGTTATGGTAACGGATCCAGTTGCAGATTATTTAACAAGATTAAGAAACGCGATTTCTGCTAAACATAGAGTAGTTGACGTTCCTGCTTCAAATTTGAAGAAGGAACTAACTAAAATCTTGTTCACTAAAGGGTATATTTTAAATTATAAATTTGAAGACGAAAATGGTCCTCAAGGAAATATTAAAATTGCACTTAAGTACGATTTAAAAACAAAAGTATCAGCTATAAAAGCTTTAAACAGAGTTTCTACTCCAGGTTCAAGAGCCTACACAGGAGCAAAGGATCTTCCAAGAGTTTTAAATGGTTTAGGTATTGCAATTCTTTCAACTTCGAAAGGTGTTATCACTGATAAAGAAGCGCGCCAAGATAATGTTGGTGGGGAAGTTTTGTGTCACGTATATTAAAGAATTAGAAAATGTCTAGAATAGGAAATGCACCAGTTGCTTTACCACAGGGAGTTGAAGTTACTTTCAACAACGGTGAGGTAACAGTAAAAGGTAAGTTAGGCGAATTAAAACAAGATATCTCAGAAGGGATTACTGTTGAAGTAGCTGATAGCAATGTTCTTGTAAAAAGAACAGGCGAAACAAAAGACCTAAAAGCTAAACACGGATTATATAGATCTTTAATTAGTAATATGGTCCTTGGTGTAACTGAAGGTTACACAACTAAACAAGAATTAATTGGAGTTGGTTTCAGAGCAAAGGCCACTGGTCAAATCTTGGAAATGAACTTAGGGTTTTCACATAATGTAGTTTATTCTTTACCGAAAGAAGTTTCAGTTACGGCTGAGCAATCTAAAGGTCAACCTCCAGTTGTTACTTTTGTTTCAATGGATAAGCAGTTAGTTGGTCAAGTTGCCGCTAAATTGAGATCTTTAAGAAAACCTGAACCGTATAAAGGAAAAGGTATTAAGTATGTTGGTGAAGAAATTAGAAGAAAGGCTGGTAAATCAGCTGGTTAATACAGTTAGTTATGGCAGCTACTAAACAAGCAAGAAGAACTCGTATTAAAGCGAGTATAAGAAAGAAAATCGAAGGTACAGCTGACAGACCGAGAATGTCTGTATTCAGAAGTAACAAAGAGATTTATGTTCAATTTATTGATGATGTTTCGGGAAAGACAATTTCCTCTACTTCATCACAAGATAAAGAGTTTGATACGAAAGGATCAAAAATTGAACTAGCAACAGTTGTTGGAAAAAATGCAGCAGAAAAAGCTAAAGCAGCTGGTATCTCGCAAGTTATTTTCGATAGAAATGGATACTTATACCACGGAAGAGTTAAGGCTTTAGCTGAAGGTGCTCGTGAAGGTGGATTAAAATTCTAAGATAAAGATGGCAAATAATAACCCAAATAAAGTTAGATCTAGCGAAGACGAGATTAAAGATCGTTTAGTAGCTATTAATCGTGTAACTAAGGTAACTAAAGGTGGACGTCACTTTTCTTTCGCAGCGATTGTTGTTGTTGGAAATGAAGATGGTTTAGTTGGACATGGTTTAGGAAAAGCGAATGAAGTTCCCGAAGCTATTATTAAAGCTATAGATGAAGGAAAGAAAAATTTAGTAAAGATTCCTTTATTAAATGGTACTATTCCTCATGAACAGGAAGTTAAATACGGTGGAGCCCAAGTTTTCATTAAGCCTGCATCTTCTGGTACAGGAGTTATAGCTGGTGGAGCTATGAGAGCTGTTCTTGAGTCTGTAGGTGTTAAAAACGTACTTGCTAAGTCAAAAGGTTCTTCTAATCCTCATAATGTTGTTAAAGCTACAATCTTAGCTTTAACTGAATTAAGAGATCCAATTACAATTGCTCAGGCAAGAGGAATCAAATTAGATAGAGTATTCAACGGTTAAAAAACACGAAGATGGCTAAGATTAAAATTACTCAAGTAAGAAGTGCTATTAATTATCCGAAGAAACAAAAGGATACTTTAAAAGCGTTAGGATTTTCGAAACTTAATCAAACTCTTGAAAAAGAGGGAACTCCTCAGATTTTAGGAATGGTTAGAGCCGTAGATCATTTAATAAAGGTTGAAAAATAATAAAGCAAATTAGAATGCAACTTAATAAATTAAAACCAGCAACAGGATCAACTAAGTCTCAAAAGAGAATTGGTAGGGGTCAAGGATCAGGTAGAGGTGGAACTTCTACAAGAGGTCATAATGGTGCTAAATCTCGTTCTGGATACTCAAGAAAAGTTGGTTTCGAAGGTGGGCAGCAGCCTATTCAGAGAAGATTACCAAAATTCGGGTTTAATAGTCCAAATAGAATTGAGAGTAAACCTGTAAACATAGGTTTATTACAAAAGTTATTCTCTACAAAAGGAATCTCTGATTTTACACCTGAAGTAATTGTTGCAAATGGTTTAGCAACAAAAGGAGAAAAAATCAAAGTTCTTGGAACTGGTGAATTAAATGATAAGATCAATGTAACAGCACATGCTTTTTCTACTTCTGCAAAAGAAGCTATAGAATCTAAAGGTGGTGCTGCAACTATTGCATAATTATTATGAATAATATTATTCAAAAATTGAAGAATATTTGGGCTATTGAGGATTTGCGAACGCGAATCCTCAATACTGTTATATTCCTACTAGTTTATGTAGCTGGTACACAAGTTTTATTACCTGGTATCGATAGTGATGCCTTATCTGGTTTTTATGAAAATGAAGGTGGTGGCGGTCTAACAGGCTTAATTGATCAATTTTCAGGTGGTGCTTTTTCTAAAGCATCAATTTTTGCATTGGGTATAATGCCATATATAACTGCATCTATTGTAATACAGTTATTAGGAATGGCTGTTCCTCAATTTCAAAAATTACAAAAGGAAGGAGAGAGTGGAAGGAAGAAACTCCAGACTTACACTAAATTTCTTACAATAGCAGTTACTTCTGTTCAAGCACCATCTTATATAGCTTTATATGTAGGTCGGGCTCCTGGAGCTATCGTTGATAATAGTTTTCTTTTTACAATTACATCCGTAAGTATTATGGTTTCTGCTACATTATTTTTAATGTGGTTGGGTGAGAAAATTACTGAAAAGGGAATTGGAAATGGTGTTTCCATTTTAATAACCATTGGTATACTTACTAAGTTACCAGACGCTATTGCTGGTGAAATTGATGAAAGATTATTTAAAGCTGCTTCAGGCGGTCGTTTGATATTTTTAGTTGTTGAATTCATAGGTTGGTTCTTTGTAGTCTTATTTACAATATTAATTGTAAAAGGTGTTCGACGAATTCCTCTTGAATATCCAAAACAGATGGTTGCAGGTGGTGCAATTAATAAAGTTCAAGGTGGAGGTAGACGATATCTTCCTTTAAAAATTGCAATGGCTGGTGTTATGCCGATTATATTTGCACAAGCTATTATGTTTCTCCCTAATGGTTTAGCTCAGGCAGACTTTTTGGGTGAAGGGGCTAAAGGTGTTATGCAACAAATTGCTAATCCAAACTCTATTTGGTACAATATTACTACTGCAATTTTAATTATTGTAATGACTTATTTCTATACTGCTATGGTTGTTAATCCTCGTCAAATGGCAGAAGATTTCAAAAAACAAGGCGCATTTATACCTGGTGTTAAACCTGGTAATGACACAGCAGATTATATTGACACTGTAATGTCAAAAATTATTTTCCCTGGTTCTTTATTTTTAGCAATGATTGCAATATTACCGATGTTTGCAAGAATGGTTGATGTTAAAGATCAATTTTCATACTTCTTTGGTGGTACATCACTTTTAATTATGGTTAGTGTTGTTTTAGACACACTACAGCAAGTTGATGGGTATTTATTGATGAGTCATTACGACGGATTAATGAAAACTGGAAAGGTGAGAGGTGATTCATCATTGAGTGAGTCTTCTTCTATTGGTATGGTTTAATTTATATTAATGGGAAGGGAAGTTTATAAAACTCAAGAGGAAATTGAGTTAATAAGAATTAGTTCTTTGCTTGTTGCTAAAACTCATGGCGCTATAGCAGGTTTAATTAAGCCAGGTATTACCACTATAGAGTTGGATAGGTTAGCTGAAGAGTTTATTAGAGATAATGATGCTATTCCTGCTTTTAAAGGTTACGGGGGTTTCCCCAATACTTTATGCATGTCTCCTAACGAAGAGGTTGTTCATGGTATACCAAATGACAAACCTTTAGAAGACGGAGATATTATTTCTGTTGACTGTGGTGTTCTCAAAAACGAATTTTTTGGTGATTCAGCTTATACTTATTGCGTAGGAGATGTTGCTGAAGAAACTAAACAATTACTAAGAGTTACGAAGGAAAGCTTGTACAAAGGTATTGAACAAGCTGTAATCGGTAATCGTCTTGGAGATATTAGTGCAGCTATTCAACAAAAAGCGCATGAGTTTAATTATGGAGTTGTTCGTGAGTTAGTTGGGCATGGTGTAGGTAGAGAATTGCATGAAGAACCTCAAGTTCCTAATTATGGATCAAGGGGTCGTGGTATAAAATTAAATGAAGGTTTAGTATTGGCAATCGAACCTATGATTAATATGGGAACACAAAAAGTTCGTTTTTTAAATGATGGCTGGAGTGTTGTTACACAGGACAATAAACCTAGTGCGCACTTCGAACATACAATTGCGATTATGAAAAGTGGTCCAGAAGTATTATCTTCGTTCGCCTTTATCGAGGAGGAATTAAAAAAGAACAATTTAGATATTTTGTAAAGCATGGCTAAACAACCTTCTATAGAACAAGACGGAACAATCATCGAAGCATTGTCTAACGCAATGTTTAGAGTTGAATTGGAAAATGGGCATATTATTACTGCTCATATATCCGGAAAAATGAGAATGCATTATATTAAGATTTTACCTGGGGATCGTGTTAAGGTTGAAATGTCACCTTACGATTTAACAAAAGGGAGAATCACTTTTAGATACAAATAAGAAAACTTATCAAAATGAAAGTTAGAGCATCTGTTAAAAAGAGAAGTAGCGACTGTAAAATCGTGAAGAGAAACGGAAAAGTTTACGTAATCAATAAGAAGAACCCGAAGTTTAAACAAAGACAAGGGTAGTCTTAAAGAATTTAAAACTATTAATTATATATAGTATGGCAAGGATTGCAGGTGTAGATATACCGGATAATAAAAGAGGAGAAATTTCATTGACTTACATTTTCGGAATAGGAAAATCGTCAGCTCAGGATATTTTGGATCAAGTCGGTATTGACCGAAACACAAAAGTTCAGGACTGGTCTGATGATGACACTAAAAAAGTTCGAGAATTAATTACCGAAAACGTTACTGTTGAAGGTGAATTAAGATCTGAAGTTCAATTAAACATTAAACGTTTGATGGATATTGGATGTTATAGAGGAGTTCGTCATAGAACGGGTCTTCCATTAAGAGGCCAAAGAACTAAGAACAACTCTAGGACTAGAAAAGGGAAAAGAAAAACTGTTGCAAATAAGAAAAAAGCTACTAAGTAATAAATAGCTTTTAGATCATATAAATAAGCATTATGGCAAAATCTACAAAAAAGATGGCGTATAAGGTGAAAGTTGACCCAGTTGGGGAAGCTCACATTCAAGCGTCTTTTAACAACATCATTATCTCTTTAACGAACGTTTCTGGTCAAGTTATTTCTTGGTCATCAGCTGGAAAAATGGGTTTTAGAGGTTCAAAGAAAAACACTCCTTACGCTGCTCAACTAGCATCCGAAGATTGTTCTAAAGTTGCTCACGAAAGAGGACTTAGAAAAGTTAAGGTTTATGTTAAGGGACCTGGAGGAGGAAGAGAATCTGCTATTAGAGCAATTCATAATTCAGGAATCGAAGTAATGGAAATTATCGATGTTACACCTCTACCTCATAATGGATGTAGACCTCCAAAAAGAAGAAGAGTTTAATTTTAAGTTTATTAAAGAGAATTAATTATGGCACGATATACTGGTCCTAAATCCAAAATAGCGCGTAAGTTCGGTGAACCAATTTTTGGTCCTGATAAAGCTTTAGAGAAAAAGCCTTATGCGCCAGGTATGCATGGAAATGGTAAAAGAAGATCTAAGAAATCTGATTACGCTGTTCAATTAGCAGAAAAGCAAAAAGCAAAGTACACTTACGGAATCTTAGAAAAGCAATTTTTGAATTTATTTAAGGAAGCTTCTCGTAGATCTGGTATTACTGGAGAGAACTTATTAATGTTGTGTGAGTCACGTTTAGATAATACTATTTTTAGATTGGGTGTTTCACCTACTAGAAGTGGAGCTAGACAATTGGTTTCACATAAACATGTTACTGTAAATGGTTCTGTTGTGAACATTCCCTCTTACCAATTGAAAGCAGGAGATGTTGTAGCAGTGAGAGAAAAATCAAAGTCTTTACATGTAGTCAAGGCTTCGATTGAAACAAATTCGAAAGCTTTTCCTTGGTTAGAGTTTGACAAAGGTTCAGTTGCTGGTAAGTTTTTACAATACCCGGTTAGAGATGATATTCCTGAGAATATTAATACTCAACTAATCGTTGAATTGTACTCTAAATAATTTGTTGAATTTTTTTAAAAAAATTATATCATGGCAATTTTAGCATTTCAAAAACCAGATAAAGTTATAATGATCGAATCTGACGATTTTGAGGGTCAGTTTGAATTTAGACCTTTAGAACCTGGATTTGGTTTAACTATTGGAAATGCCTTAAGAAGAATATTACTTTCTTCTTTAGAAGGTTTCGCTATTACTTCTGTTAAAATTGAAGGTGTTGATCACGAGTTTTCTACAATCAAAGGGGTTGTTGAGGATGTAACTGAGATCATCCTAAACTTGAAACAAGTTCGTTTTAAGAAACAGATTGAAGACGCGGAAAGCGAAAAAGTTTCTATTTCAGTTTCTGGAAAAGATCAATTAACTGCTGGAGATTTAGGTACTTTCATCTCTGGATACCAGGTTTTGAATCCTGATCATGTTATTTGTAACATGGAATCTTCCGTTAAAGTTGATATGGATATCACTATCGAGAAAGGTAGGGGTTATGTTCCAGCTGAAGAAAATAAACAAGCAAATGCTGCAGTAGGTACTGTTGCTGTTGATTCTATTTTTACACCTATCAAGAATGTAAATTATAGTATTGAAAACTTTAGAGTTGAGCAAAAAACTGATTATGAGAAATTGGTTTTTAATGTGAAGACTGATGGATCCGTTCATCCTAAAGATGCATTAAAGGAAGCTGCAAAGATATTAATTCATCATTTTATGTTATTTTCAGATGAGAAAATAACCTTAGATACTGAAGTTAAGTCTGCTGCTGAAGAGTTTGACGAAACCTCATTGCACATGAGACAATTATTAAAGTCTAAATTAGTTGATATGGATTTATCAGTTAGAGCTTTAAATTGTTTAAAAGCTGCTGATGTTGAAACGTTAGGTGATTTAGTTTCATACAACAAGAATGATTTATTGAAGTTTAGGAACTTTGGTAAAAAGTCTTTAACTGAACTAGAAGAGCTAGTTATCAGTAAAGGATTATCATTCGGTATGAATGTAGCGAAGTATTTAGATAAAGAATAATAAAGAACTAGGGGAAACCCATAATACTCATAGTTATGAGACACGGTAAGAAGTTCAATCACTTAGGAAGACAAAAAGGCCATAGAAAGGCTATGTTGTCTAACATGGCAGTGAGTTTAATTGAACACAAAAGAATTAATACTACGGTAGCAAAAGCGAAAGCTTTACGTCAATTTGTTGAACCTTTAATTTCAAAGGCTAAAACTGATGATATGCAATCTAGAAGAACAGTTTTCAGATACTTGCAAAAGAAAGATGCTGTTCAAGAATTATTTGGTGAAGTAGCTTCTAAAGTTGCTGATAGACCAGGTGGTTACACTAGAATCCTTAGAACTGGTAGAAGATTAGGTGATAATGCAGATACTTGTATTATTGAGTTAGTAGATTTCAACGAAAATATGTTGACGACTGCTAAACCTAAGAAAACTAGAAGAAGAAAGGCAGCTCCTAAAAAGTCAGAAGCTAAAACTGAAGATATTGTAGAAGATGTAACTGTAGTTGATGAAACTCCAGAGACTCCTAAAACGGAATCTGAAGATAAAAAAGACGAAGGAAAAGCATAGAAAATGTTGGTAATTCGTTGATAAAATTTAGAAAGGATAGTGTTTTAAACATTATCCTTTTTTTATGTTTGCACCAAATTAATTATTAAAGTACAGTGTACTAGTTTTAAAAGATTAAGATGAAATACGTAGCTAAGAAAAAAGCAGTTATTGTTTTAGAAGATGGAAAGGTTTTCTATGGAAAAGCAGCAGGAAAGATAGGTACAACAACTGGTGAGATTTGTTTTAATACAGGTATGACTGGTTATCAAGAAATATTTACTGACCCTTCTTACTATAAGCAAATTGTTGTAATGACAGCATCTCATGTTGGGAATTATGGTGTAGCGATAGAAGAAGTTGAGTCAGATGGGATGAAAATTGCTGGGATGGTTTGTAAGAGTTTCTCTCCTTACTACAGTCGACCTGGTGGTAACTCATCTCTTCAAGAGTATTTCGTAGATCAAGATATGGTTAGTATCTCTGATGTTGATACTAGAGCGTTGGTTCGATATATTAGGGATAAAGGTGCTATGAACGCAATTATATCATCTGATGAATTAGATATTGAAGTTCTTAAAGAACAACTTAAAAATGAGCCTTCAATGGCCGGACTAGAATTAGCATCTAAAGTTTCTTGTTCAGAGCCTTATTTTGTTGGCGATGAAAACGCTGATAAGAAAGTTGCTGTTCTTGATTTTGGAATTAAAAATAATATTTTAAGATGTATGGCAGATAGAGGTGTCTATCTAAAAGTTTTTCCATATAACTCTTCCTTCGAGGATTTGAAGTCTTGGGAACCAGATGGTATATTCTTAAGTAATGGCCCTGGTGATCCATCGTCCATGCAAGATGTTCAGAAAGAGGTTAAAAAAATAATTTCTTCTGATTATCCTGTTTTTGGTATCTGTTTAGGACACCAAATGATCGCTACAGCTCTTGGCTTATCTACATATAAGATGCATAATGGTCACCGAGGTTGTAATCATCCTGTAAGAAACGAAATTACTGGTAAATGTGAAGTTACTTCCCAAAATCATGGTTTTGTTGTTAAATTAGAAGATGCTCAAGCGAAAGAGAATGTTGAAATAACACATATCCACTTAAATGATGGTACCTTGGCAGGACTTAAGGTTAAGGGTAAAGATATATTTTCGGTTCAATTTCACCCAGAAGCATCACCTGGTCCGCATGATTCAAGATATTTATTTGACCAGTTTGTAGAAAATATAAAAGTAAAATAATCAATATAACAAAAAAAGTTATGAGTTACATTTCAAAAGTCCACGCAAGACAAATCCTTGATTCAAGAGGGAATCCTACTGTAGAGGTAGAGGTAATTACAGACAATGGTGTTTTTGGTAGAGCAGCAGTTCCTTCTGGAGCTTCTACTGGTATTCATGAAGCCGTTGAGTTAAGAGATGGTGATAAGTCAACTTACTTAGGTAAAGGGGTTTTAAAAGCTGTTGAAAACGTTAATACTGTAATTAACGATGCATTAGTTGGAAAACATATTTACGATCAAAATGATGTAGATGCTACTATGATTGCTTTAGATGGTACTGCCAACAAAGGTAATTTAGGAGCAAACGCAATTTTAGGAGCTTCTTTAGCTGTTTCTAAATGTGCTGCAGACAATGCAGGTTTGCCATTATATAAATATATTGGAGGTGTTAACGCGAACACGTTACCTATCCCGATGATGAATATTATTAATGGTGGTTCTCACGCTGATAATTCTATAGATTTTCAAGAATTTATGATTTCTCCAGTAGGAGCCGAGTCATTTTCACATGCCTTAAGAATGGGAACTGAAATTTTCCATAACCTTAAAGATGTATTGAAAGGAAAAGGAATGAGTACGAACGTTGGTGATGAGGGTGGTTTTGCTCCAAACTTAGGATCTAATGAGGAAGCTTTAGAAGTTATTATGCAAGCTATCGAAAAAGCTGGTTACAGACCAGGTGAGGAGGTTTATATAACGATGGATGCTGCTGCCGCTGAATTCTATTTGAAGGATGAAGGTATGTATCATTTACATAAATCGACTGGGGAAAAATTATCTTCTTCTGATATGGTAAGTGTTTGGGCTGACTTAGCTGCTAAATACCCTATCATGTCTATCGAAGATGGTTTAGATGAAGATGACTGGAAAGGTTGGAAAGAATTAACTGAGAAATTAGGAAATAAAATTCAATTGGTAGGTGATGATTTATTTGTTACTAACGTTGATCGTTTAAAGCAGGGTATTGATCAAAATATAGCGAATTCTATCTTAGTGAAAGTTAACCAAATTGGTTCTTTGACTGAAACTATTAATGCAGTTGATATGGCTCATAGAGCTTCATACACTTCTGTAATGTCACATAGATCTGGTGAAACGGAAGATGTAACAATTGCTGATTTATCTGTAGCTTTAAATTGTGGTCAAATCAAGACTGGTTCTGCTTCTAGAACTG
>CAJJCC010000059.1 GCA_905182585.1 uncultured Flavobacteriales bacterium | reverse complement strand
TGCTTCTGCTTCTGCTTCTGCTTCTGCTTCTGCTTCTGCTTCTGCTTCTGCTTCTGCGGTTAAGATAAACTAGTGTAAACAAAAACGCCATTCGGAAATCGAATGGCGTTTTTGTAATTTATTTTGTTTGTTCCCAACAATCTTTTGGTGGTGCATCATCACCTCCAAAGGCGGCTTTAATTAAATCATTTCCATTTGCATAAAGCATTAATGCCATCAGCAGTATCATTCCAGACATTTGAGCATATTCCATGAATTTCTCACCTGGTTTTCTTCTGAAAATCATTTCATATAACAAGAACATCACATGTCCTCCATCTAATGCAGGGATGGGCAATAAATTCATAAAGGCTAAGATCACAGACAATAATGCTGTAATACTCCAGAATTTTTGCCAGTAATCAGCGTCTGAAAAGCTTTCAGGGAATAAACTCCCTAATGCTCCAAATCCACCTAAACTATCAGCATGTCTTGCTACTTTTTTAAACTGACGAACATAACTTCCTAAAACATCAACGGCTTTTTCAAAGCCTGCAGGAAAGGACTCTAGTAAAGAGTAATCATAATGAACATACTTTAAGAAAGTACCCGTACCCGATAATCCAACACCTAATAATTTATCACAACCTAATTGAGTTTGTAATTGTATTGTATCACCTGCTCTTAAAACTGTAAAGTTCATCTCTGGCTTATTAGCTGCTGAAAGTTTTCTTCTAACATCAACAGAAAACGGCGTTGCATCTCCATTTACTTTAATTACTTGATCACCTGCTTCAAATACACCTTGTGCAGGTGTTGCTGTTTCGGTTTGTTCTAATGTTGGAACTACAGATACGATAAACGGAATCCTTGCCCCAACAATTCTTTGGATACCCGAATCCAAAGCGTGGTCTCCAAACTCTCCGTAAAGATTAAATGTATGTGATTTACCATTTCTAATAACCTCAACTAATTTCTCTTCATCATTTAACAATAACTCTTCGCTAAACTGAGAAAAATACTCAAACTTTTCGCCATTAATAGATACTGGAACATCACCATCTTTAAAGCCATTGTTTAACGCAATTTGCGTGCAAGCAATTCCATTATCTAAATTAACCAATGGCATTTTCTCAGCACCCCATGTAAACAATGAAAAACTATAAATCACCCATGCCAATAAAGCATTAACAGTAACTCCACCAAGCATAATAATTAAACGCTGCCATGTTTTTTTAGATCTGAATTCCCAAGGCTCCGGTGGCTTACTCATTTGCTCTTTATCCATGCTTTCATCAACCATTCCGGCGATTTTAACATATCCTCCAAGCGGTAACCAACCGATTCCGTAAACTGTTCCTCCAATTTTCTTTTTTACCAAAGAAAACCATGGATCAAAAAATAGATAGAACTTTTCTACTCTTGTTTTAAATAATTTAGCTGGAATAAAATGTCCTAACTCATGTAGTACTACAAGGATTGAAAGACTAAATATTAAGCTGACTGCTTTAGTAAAAATTTCCATTATAATGTTTCAATAATTCTGTTTGTGATTGCTCTTGCTTCAGTATCAGTACTTACATAGTCTTCTAACTGAGGCTTTGCTATAAATTGGGCGTCATTCATACACGCTTCAATAACATCACTCATTTGTAAAAACCCAACCTTATCATCTAAAAAGGCGGCTACTGCAACTT
Organism: uncultured Flavobacteriales bacterium; assembly: GCA_905182585.1. Lineage (GTDB taxonomy): Bacteria > Bacteroidota > Bacteroidia > Flavobacteriales_C. The sequence continues at coordinate 13,975 of CAJJCC010000059.1, read as the reverse complement.
CATTTGCAGCGTTTAAAATACAAGGCATGTTACCGCCTTGGTCAAGTGCTTTAAAAGCAAGTGTAAGATTACGAAAAGTTTTCTTATCAGGAGCTTCAAAAGTAAGCTGAGGGTAATCTAAAAAGTTAAATCTTGTAAAATTGTTTTTTAATCGCTTTGGAAAGCCCATTGCGTATTGAATGGGCAGCTTCATATCCGGTAATCCTAATTGCGCTTTCATACTCCCATCTTCGAATTGAACAAGGGAATGAATAATGCTTTGAGGATGTACGATAACATCAATTTGTTCGGGCTTTAAATCAAACAACCATCTTGCTTCAATCACCTCTAAACCTTTGTTCATAAGGCTTGCAGAATCGATGGTGATTTTAGCACCCATATCCCAGTTAGGATGTTTAAGTGCTTGCGCTTTAGTAACTGTTTTTAACTCTTCGGTAGTTTTCCCTCTAAAAGGACCACCACTAGCGGTTAAAACAATCTTTTCAATTGGATTCATGTATTCTCCAGTTAAACACTGAAAAATAGCTGAGTGCTCGCTGTCTACTGGAAAAATATTAACGCCTTTTTCTTTGGCTAAGTTCATTACTAGTTCACCCGCAACGACTAATGTTTCTTTATTTGCTAAAGCAATATCTTTTCCTGCATTAATGGCTGCGATTGTTGGCTTCAAACCTGCATATCCAACTAAGGCTGTTAATACAATATCAACTTGTTTAAACTGAACAACTTGTTCTAAAGCTGCTGCTCCGGCATAAACCATGATGTCTTCTTCAAAAAGTGCATCATTGACTTTTTGGTATTGAGTTTCATCAACAATAACAACAGCATTTGGTTTGAATTTTTTAGCTTGTTCAATTAACAAATCTGCACTTCGGTTTACGGTTAAAACTTCAACTTCAAATAAATGAGCCTGTTCATTAATAACCTCTAGCGCTTGCGTTCCTATTGATCCTGAAGACCCTAAAATAGCTACTTTCCTTTTCTTAATTTCCTCCATTAAGCTCTTAACTTTGAAAGTTGGTCTGCGATTTTACGATCGTTACTCAATCGTGGAACTTTATTTTGTCCTCCTAATTTTCCAATTGATTTCATGTAATCAATAAATCCATCCTTTTTTAAAGGACACAACACAATTGGTTTTAAGATATTTCCTTCAATTAAATCTTTGTAATACACATTTTGACTTTGCATTTCATCATCAATAATCTTCGAAAAATCAGCCATATCGTTTGGTTCCTTCCCAAATTCAACAAACCATTCATGGTAAGGTAAACCTCCTTCTCCTCCATCAATTTGTGGAGCAACTGTAAATTCAACTACCTCAGCTTTAGTTGTGCCACAAGCTTTAATCATTGCTGCTTCAACCTCTTTACCGATAACATGCTCACCAAATGCAGAGATGAAATGCTTAATTCTTCCTGACACAATAATTCTATAAGGTTTAATTGATGTAAACTCAACTGTATCGCCTATGTTATAACCCCATAAACCTGCGTTTGTGTTTAAAATTATCGCATAGTTTACACCTAGCTCAACATCTTTTAAACTTAATCTTGGTGGGTTTTCATCAAAAAATTTATCTGCTGGAATAAATTCAAAGAAAATACCAGCATCAACGTTTAATAACAGTCCTTCACGACTTTGGGAATCTTGAAATGCTATAAATCCCTCAGAAGCCGGATATACTTCAATTGTTGGTACTCTTTTACCAACCAGCTTATCAAAAATTGGTTGGTAAGGTTTGTAGTTTACTCCTCCTTGTACGAATAATGTGAAATTTGGGAATACCTCTTGAATGGTTTTTCCCGTTCTCGCTTCAATTCTTTCAAAATACATTTGAACCCAAGGCGGAATTCCGCTAATCAAGCGCATATCTTCATCAATTGTCTCATCGATGATTTTCTCCAATTTAGTTTCCCAATCTTCAATACAATTAGTTTCCAAAGAAGGTAATCTGTTTTTCTGAAGATAACCCGGAACATAATGCGCAACAATTCCGCTTAATCTTCCAAAGGGTACTTTTCCTTTTTTATCCAAAACTGGAGAACCTTGTAAGAAAATCATTTTACCTTCTACAAATTCCGTTCGTTTTGTTTCTTCCATGTACATCAACAGCGCATTTTTTGCGGCATCAATGTGATGTTTCATGGATTCTTTTGATATTGGAATATATTTTACACCTGAAGTTGTGCCTGAAGTTTTACAAAAGTACAATGGCAATCCTGGCCAAAGTACATCAGGTTTACCCTCTACAACTTTTTCCACGTATGATTTTAGTCCTTCGTAATCTTGAACAGGAACGTTCTTTTTAAAGTCTTTATAATTCTTAATGGCGCTGAAATTGTGATCTTTTCCAAATTCTGTTTTGGAAGCTTTGGATATCAACATTTTTAAGGTTCTATCTTGAACCTCAACAGCATTATCCGACCATTTTTTGATTTTCTTGGCTTGACGCTTAGCGTATATTGCAGCAGCCTTTGCTTTTAAACCCATTTATTAAAAGAATTTCCCCAAAAATAACCATTTTTTTCAGGGTTTTAAGAGTTAATTAAAAACTTTATTATGAAGGATTTTCTCCCGATTCAGAGGGCTCATTTTCTTGTTGGAGCTCTCCCTTTTTCTTTGAAAAAAATTCATTTTGAAAAACATTTCTTTGGAAGACGATAATTAAACCTACTCCAAACGAAATTGCCATATCTGCTAAATTGAATATTGGTGGAAAAAAGCTCCAGCTAAACATATCTACAACCTTACCTGTTAAAAAGGATGCATAACCGTCTCCAAATGGCACTACTTCTGCAACTACCGACATATATTGTGGACTATCACTAAAGATTAAGCCATAAACTAAACTATCTATAATGTTTCCAAATGCACCTGCAAATATTAAGGAAATACTGATAATTAAACCTGTTGATACTTTTCGTTTTACTAAGCCTATTAAGTAATAAAAAATTACTCCAATAGCTACTAATCTAAACGAACTTAATAACACTTTTGCTTGTTCTTTGCTTAAAAACGGAAACTCCCACCCAAAGGCCATTCCTGGATTTTCTACAAAATGAATATTAAACCAGTCGCCAATAAACGGAATACTTTCTCCGTAATAAAAATTCAACTTAACATTTATTTTAATCAATTGATCAAAAAATAATATTGCGAAAATTGTAATAAAGGCTATTATAAATCTTTTCCTCACTATAAATAATTAACAGATTACAACAAAAAAGGAGACTAATACAGTCTCCTCTTACAAATATAGTTTAAAATGTATTCTTTATTCATCATCTTTTTGTTGCGCATTCTTTGCGGCAATAGACAAAGTTGTATGTGGCACAATTTTTAATCTTTCTTTTGAGATTAATTTACCCGACTCTCTGCAAATACCATACGTTTTGTTCTCAATACGAACCAATGCCGCTTTTAAATGCTGAACAAATTTTCGTTGTCTGTGCGCCAATTGAGCTATTTTTTCTCTGCCCAAAGCTTCTGACCCATCCTCCATGGACCCCACTTTTTTACCTGTTTCATTTCCAGAATTTCCTCCTGAAAAATCTAACTGACTTTGAAAATGTTTTAAATCCTTCTCTGCATTTTCAATCTTCTCATCTATTAACGCTTTAAAGTTCGTTAATTCTCCGTCTGAATATCTTGCTATTTCACTCATGATAACCGGTATTAAATGATTAAACTTTTTGGATGTCAATTGAAGTAATTAAATTCTCATCTAACTCAACCTCAAATGCATCTAAACTTATTTCTCTTAGTAACTCTACTTTGGTCGCTAAAGTTTCACTACAGATGTAATTTTTATAGTTATTAATTACATTCGCGATTCCATCAACCTCTTTTATCACTAAACTGATGTTATCCATCAAATCGAATTCTCTTTCTTTTCTCAGGTTTTGAATCCTATTAACTAATTCTCTTGCAACACCTTCCTCTTTTAATTCGTGTGTTAATTCAGTATCCAAAGCAACAGTATATTTACCTTCATTAGCCACTAATAAACCTGGAATATCTTCGGTAGAAATTTCAACTTCTTCCAGCAATACCACTGGGTTTCCTTCAATTGTTAAAACGTATTTCCCGTCTCTTTCGATTGTAGCAATATCCGCTTGATCAAATTGAGCAATTGCACCCGCAACCGACTTCATTTGTTTACCAAACTTCTTACCCAACAATTTAAAGTTGGCCTTTACCTTTTTTACTAAAATCCCAGAATCTTCTTTTAAGTATTCTAATGATTTTACGTTTACTTCAGAAAGAATTAAATCCTTTACAGCTTCAATTTGACGCTCGAATTTTTCATCTAAAATCGGCACCATTATTTTAGCAAGAGGCTGACGAACTTTTAACCTGTTCTTCTTTCTCATTCCTAAAATCATAGAAGAAATCTTTTGTGCGATTTCCATACGCTCTTCTAAATCGATATCGATATAAGATTCGTTTACGGTTGGGAAGTTTGATAAATGGACTGATTCCACGTTATGCTTTTTACCAACTGCATCTAAATCCAAGAATAGCTTATCCATGAAAAATGGTGCTACAGGAGCGGACAATTGTGCTACAGTCTCTAAACATTTATACAATGTTTGGTATGCAGAGATCTTGTCTTCTGTATATTCACCTTTCCAAAAACGTCTTCTACATAACCTTACATACCAGTTAGATAATTGCTCTGAAACAAATTCTTGAATCGCTCTGGAAGCTTTTGTTGGTTCGTAATCACCGTAAGCGTCGTCCACGACTTTTACTAAGCTGTTTAATTTTGAAAGAATCCAACGATCGATTTCTGGTCGTTTAGATAATTCAATATCCTTCTGACTGTAATCAAATCCATCAATGTTCGCGTATAAAACGAAGAATTGGTAAGTATTATAGATTGTTCCGAAAAACTTTCTTTGCACTTCCTTAATTCCCTCTAAATCAAATTTTAAGTTATCCCAAGGCTGAGAATTACTCATCATGTACCAACGCGTTGCATCAGGACCGTAAGTAGATAGTGTTGAAAAAGGATCAACTGCGTTCCCTTTACTCTTACTCATCTTCTGACCGGTTTTATCTAAAACCAATCCGTTACTTACAACATTCTTATATGCAACAGAATCAAAACACATTGTTGCAATTGCATGAAGGGTATAAAACCATCCACGTGTTTGATCCACTCCCTCAGCAATAAAATCAGCTGGGAAAGCTTTGTTTTCATCTATTAATTCTTTGTTTTCAAATGGGTAGTGCCATTGCGCGTAAGGCATAGATCCTGAATCAAACCAAACATCACATAAATCCGGATCTCTTTGCATTGGTTTTCCCGTTGGAGAAACTAATGTAATCGCATCCACATAGTTTTTATGTAAATCGAATGTGTCATAATTCTTAGTGCTCATGTCCCCAACAGCAAATTCAGCTAATGGATTTGCATCCATAAACCCTGCTTTTACCGCTTTTTCACATTCAGCTTTTAATTCTTCTACCGATCCGATACAAATTTGCTCGTCTCCTTCTTCGTTACTCCAAATTGGAATTGGAATACCCCAGTAACGTGATCGTGATAAATTCCAATCGTTTGCATTTTCTAACCAATTCCCAAAACGACCAGTTCCTGTAGATTCAGGTTTCCAGTTAATTGTTTTGTTCAACTCAGTCATTCTTGCCTTTACCTTCGTTGCTTTAATAAACCAGCTATCTAATGGATAATACAATACTGGCTTGTGAGTTCTCCAACAATGTGGGTAACTGTGCTCGTATTTTTCAACCTTAAAAGCCTTATTATCTATTTTTAATTGGATTGCGATTAATACATCAACCGATTTATCTGGGCGATCTGCAGCATCATAATATTCGTTTTTCACGAACATCCCTCCCAATTCTCCGCCCATTTCTTGAACGAAACGACCTTGTAAATTAACTAATGGTACAGGGTTTTGTTTTTCGTCTAAAATTAACATTGGAGGAACTCCAGCTTCTTTTGCAACTAATGCATCATCTGCTCCAAATGTTGGTGCGATGTGAACGATACCAGTACCGTCTTCAGTTGTTACGAAATCTCCTTTAATTACTTGGAATGCTTGAGCAGCTTCTTGGTAAGGTAATGGGCCTGATATTAATTGCTCGTAGCGAATTCCAACTAAGTCTGCTCCAACAAATGTTTTACCAACGAAATAAGGAATTTTCTTATCACCTTCTTTATAAATCAACTCTTCTAACGATTCAACAGCAATATACTTTCCATTGAATTGTTTTGTTAATAATGGTGTTCCTACTACAACTTGAATTGGATCTCCAGTATATTGATTGAAAGTGTGAACTAATGAATATTCTATTTTTGGACCAACACAAAGTGCTGTATTAGAGGGAAGCGTCCAAGGTGTAGTTGTCCATGCCATTAAATGCACATCACCTTCCACTCCATATTTATCTTTAAACTCCGAACTTATCACTTTAAACTGAGCAACAATCGTTGTGTCTTTTACGTCTTTGTAACACCCTTCCATGTTAACTTCAGCAGAGGATAAACCTGTTCCTGCAGCTGGAGAATATGGTTGAATAGTGTACCCTTGGTACATTAAATCTTTGTTATAAAGCTGTTTTACCAAATACCAAACAGTTTCCATGTACTTGTTTGTATAAGTGATATATGGATCTTCCAAATCAACCCAATAGCCCATTTTTTCGGTTAACTCGTTCCACTTATCCGTGTAACGCATGACCGATTCCTTACAAGCATTATTATACTCGTCAATCGAAATTTTTGTACCAATATCTTCCTTGGTAATTCCCATTTCCTTCTCCACTCCTAATTCAACTGGTAAACCATGTGTATCCCAACCAGCTTTACGGTTTACTCGGTATCCCTTCAAAGTTTTATAACGACAAAAAATATCTTTAATAGAACGCGCCATTGCATGGTGAATACCAGGCATTCCGTTTGCTGATGGTGGTCCTTCGAAGAAAACAAATGGCTTATTTTCATCACGTGAAGAAATAGATTTTTCAAATATTGAATTTTCATCCCAAAACGCCCGTACATCATCCCCAATTTTAGGAAGATCTAATCCTTTGTACTCTGTATATTTTTTGCTCATAAAATATTGATATTCAATTTAAAGCAGTAATCTCTTTAAACAGACTGCGAAAATAAGAAATTATAAGAACAAGAATGACTACTCTGCATTAATTACCTTCAAAAATCAGTGAGTAGACCAATATCAACTTACATTCACCAATCAAGCGGCATTAACAATTATTAAAAAGCCCAGCTAAACTAGCTAGGCTTTTTAATAATTTAGCAACAACCACTTCCTGGTGCACAGGAATTACTATCGTTTTTCACTTCAATTGTTTTAAACTGAGTTTTCGGTTTTTCTTCCATTGCTGGAGGAGTACAACAAGCCGAAGCTTCTTCTGTTGTGTAATGTGGATCATTAAATTCAGCATCTGCATGAAAATAATACACCTCCCATTGTGTTCCATCTGGATCAGCTACCCAAAATTTATCTTGAACAGCATAACAACAAGATGTTCCTATTTCTTCTTTGGTTTTAAGTCCTAAAAGTTTTGCTGATTCTAAACGGTCTTCCATTTCTTCTTTCGAAGCCACTTGAAACCCTAAATGTCCAAAGTTTGCTTGTACTTTTTCAGGATTTTCAACAAATGAGATAATCAAAGCGGGTTCATTTAAAATAAACTTAGCATATCCACTTTTTACCTTATTTGGAACTACTCCAAAAAACGCGGTATAAAACTGTACAGACTTTGCTAAATCACTTACATAAAGTGAAACATGCATTTTTGGAAATTCTTTTTGATTCGCCATAACTTTGATAATTGAATTACAAAATTACCGTTTTAAAACTTGAGATTTCATAATAAGACTCATAAATTCATATCTGTATCCATTTCCGTCACTATTAAGACCTTTTTTACATTCTCAAATGCTCCTTTATAACGTGTACTAACTTTATATTTTGAATCTATTACAAGTAATCCTCATTGAGCTGCAGCGGCAATCCAATATTCCAAAGGTTGGAAAACTATTTTGAGCTTTTTGAAAAAAATACGGGAAGATTATCGGATACCTTTCTCTTTTAGTTCATCCTAAAGGAGCCACAACTCAAGGATCTATAAGTTTGGTTTTAATGACGTGAACAAAATTAGGAGACTAATTCGTTTATAACAATAACGGGCACTTAGTAAAGTGTTCTAAATCTTGAATTCCTAAAATATTATAAAATTAAAATGAATCTAATTTTCAAAACTAATCTCCGCCACAATTGGAAAGTGGTCGCTTAATTCTTTTTCTACAACGTGAAAACTCACTGGTTTTACTCCTGGAGAAGTTAAGATATAATCAATTCGCATAAAAGGATACCCACTTGTATGCGTAATTCCTAATCCATTTCCTGCTTCCAAAAACGCATCACAAAGATTATCCGTTAATTCCTCATAAACGTAGGATAGAGCCGTTTCGTTTAAGTCTCCACAAATAATTACTGGATATGGGCTTTTGCTTACCTGCTCTAAAACCAATTTCACTTGACTGGTTCGTTTTTTAAACCCTTTATATAACTGACTTGCAAGCTCTTTAGTTTTTGGAATATTAAGTGCATCTATCGTACTGTCTTTTAAACTTCTTAAATAAGTATAGTGCTCATTCCCTAATTTAAAACTTTGCAAATGCACATTTAATACTCTAATCGTATCAAAACCTTTTACGATATCACTTATTAAAACACCGTTGTTCTGTTTATTTTGGAAAGCTATGAACTCCTTATAAATTATTGGGAACTTTGAAAAAGTAGCCATTCCGTACTGACTCCCTTTTTCTTTAAAAGAATAAGAATCGTTTACATATGAATACCCTTGTTTCCGTTTTAATTCCCGCTTCGTTTTATATTCCCCTAAAGGCTGATTATAAAATTCCTGAAAGCTAATTATATCAGGATTTTCAAAACGAATGGTTCTATAAATACTATCTAATATCAATCCATCATCCTTTCGCTCTTCCCAATCGTCCCAAGTTTTACGTTGAACCCAATTGTACACATCGAATAATCGAACATTATAGCTCATCACTCTTAGATCTCCTTCCTTTTGAAATACATTTAAAGCAAATGTATTTTTTAACCCAAACAAACCAACTAAAAAAAACACTCCTGATATTAGCCAATACTTCTTTTTATAAAACACAAGTATCAAATACAACATGTTTAACAAAATCCAAACGGGAAGTGAGTAGGAAATAAATGGAGAAGGTGAAAAACTGTCTGGAGAGACTTTGGTTATAAAAAAACTAATAAAAATCATGGCTCCGGAAAACCAGTAGATAAATTTTAATACTTTTTTAATAAATCGTTTCAACCTTGAAATTTGAATGCAAAAATACACAAAAAAAAGGGGCTGTAAATACAACCCCTATTTAACTTAACTTTTTTTAAACGGTTAGATGATTAACATTGCATCACCGTAAGAGTAAAAATTATATTTTTCTTTAATTGCTATTTTATAAGCCTCCATGATTAAATCATAACCTCCAAATGCACAAGTCATCATTAACAATGTACTTTCTGGCATATGAAAGTTTGTAATCATACTATCAGCAACTGCAAATTCGTAAGGAGGAAAAACAAATTTGTTTGTCCACCCATCAAATGGCTTTAAAAAATAATCTGTAGAAACCGAAGTTTCAATCGATCTCATTGTTGTGGTACCAACAGCACAAATTCTTTTTTTGTTTCGCTTAGTCTTGTTTACTAAATCACAAGCCTCTTGAGTAATAATAACTTCCTCAGAGTCCATTTTGTGCTTGGTTAAATCCTCAACCTCAACCATTCTAAACGATCCTAAACCAACATGTAATGTTAACTCAGCAAAATTCACACCTTTGATTTCAAATCTCTTCATTAATTGACGAGAGAAATGTAAACCTGCAGTTGGTGCTGCAACAGCTCCTTCATGTTTAGCGTAAATTGTTTGATAACGATCAATATCATCAGTAGTTGGCTCACGCTCCATATACTTTGGAAGTGGCGTTTCTCCTAATTTGTTTAGTTTTTCTCTAAACTCTTCGTAAGGTCCATCATATAAGAATCTTAACGTTCTACCTCTTGAAGTTGTATTATCAATTACCTCAGCAACAAACTCTTCGTTATCACCAAAGTATAATTTATTTCCAATTCTAATTTTTCTTGCTGGATCTACTAAAACATCCCACAATCTGCTTTCACCATCTAATTCTCTTAATAAGAAAACTTCGATTCTAGCTCCAGTCTTTTCCTTTTTACCGTACATTCTGGCTGGAAATACTTTAGTATTATTAAACACCATTGTATCGTCCTCGTCAAAATAATCAAGTACATCCTTAAAAATTTTGTGCTCAATCTTACCTGTATCTCTATGCACAACCATTAAACGCGACTCATCTCTGTGATCACTTGGATGCTTTGACAATAGTTCCTCTGGTAAATCGTATTTAAAAGCTGATAATTTCATACTTGAATTTCTGTTATTTTAGAAGGTCGCAAAGATAAAAATTTTACCTCAAGATAAAAATCAAATATTTCACGCTTTATTTCCCTAAAATTATAGCGTTAAACCTTTTAGGATTTCTTACGTCAAACTACCAAACAGGAGAATTATGAACGGACTCGCATACTTAACAATTGGATTAGGATTAATCTTAACAGGTTGTTCCGATAAAGAAGATGAAGAAACCACAGAAGCACCAGATGTTTATCAAAAAATATATGGTGCTTCTGATGTTTATGTACAAGGTGATTATGTATATATAAAATCAAATGGACTCCCTGATCATAAAAGTGTTTATTACGAAGGAACACAATGGGCAAGTACAAAATACCAAGCTTATAATGGGACGAATACCAATTTTCACCAAAATCCAAATGTAATTGGTGATATGAGTTATACCTTCAAAATACCGTTATCACCAAGTGTTGATGCCAATCATGAATCAACACCATTAGGTCCTATCGGAGTAGCTTTAAATGGCGTTCCATTCTTTAACCAATATGCGGCTGGAAATGCAGCTTTAACGGATGAAATTAATTCTTTCGATACATATTATGGGCATCCAACTGGTGGTTCTCAATATCATTACCACATTGAACCAACTTATTTAACGGAAACAATTGGAAATGATGAGTTACTTGGTTTTCTTTTAGATGGTTTTCCAGTATATGGATCTATGGAAAATGGAACTGAATTAACTTCGGATGATTTAGATGCTTATCACGGACACACGGATGCAACTACAGATTATCCTGATGGGATTTACCATTACCACATAACTTCAGACGATCCTTATATTAATGGCGCTGGTTTTTACGGATCTGCGGGAACATTAACTCAATAATTCAGATGCTTTTCCGTCTTTGTTTTTCATGTGTAATCTTGTTGGTTTCCTGTACGGAGACGGAGACGCTGGTTTCTGTATTTCACAAAAATGAAATCAAGTTAAAAACAAAACATGGCGTTACTTACCGGAGTGGGAATCCTTTTTCGGGGCGTGTAATTAACTTGAAAGGGCTGGATACTGTTTCTGTTTCGGAATATTTAAACGGTAAAGAACATGGTATTTGGAAATCATTCTACCCTAATCGTCAACTTAAAACCAAGCGTTCCTTTAAAAATGGACGTAAAACGGATCAATTTTTAGCCTGGTGGTCCAATGGAAATAAGAAGTTTGTTTTTCAATTTGAACAAAATGAACATCATGGGACTTGCCTTAAGTGGTTTGAAACTGGTGAAAAGCTTTCCGAAATGAATTATTCCTTTGGTCATGAAAAAGGATTGCAACAGCTTTGGTATGCCAACGGTAAACTAAAATCTAATTACATCATAAAAAACAAGCGACGATTTGGACTTTTAGGAACGAAGAATTGCGTGAACGTAAAAGGAGTAATTACTGATAAACCTTAAAATTTATAAATGAATTTAATAGTTAAGCTATTTCTAATTCCCGTCTTATTCATAAGCTGTTCATCAAACAGTACTGAAGAAATACCTTATTATTTCACGTCCGATTTCATGCCTCATTTCGCGTCTGAAGAGGCGCTTAAGTTCACGCATAAAATCCTCCAATTTGAACTTTTAAATCAAGATTCGAATTTAATCACCAATACTACGATTCAAAACAAATTGCACGTTGCCAATTTCATATTTACCACCTGCGGGAGTATTTGTCCAATAATGGTTGATCACATGAAATTAATTAATGATGAATTTCCCGCCGATTCAGCAATAGCCTTCCTTTCCTATTCGGTAACTCCTTGGATTGACACGCCTTCTAAACTGAAAACCTATAAAGAATATAAGAGAATTAGAAACCCAAATTGGCATTTCTTAACGGGAAGTAAATCTGAAATTTACAACCTAGCCAGACAGGGTTATTTTGCAGAAGAAGATCTTGGTTTTACAAAAGACAGTTCTGATTTTTTACATACAGAATATTTCATTTTGGTTGACGAAAATCAATACATTCGAGGGATTTACAACGGAACGCTTAAAACCGACATTAATCAATTAATAAAAGATATTAGAGTGCTAAAGCTTGGAGCTACTGCTCTAACCAGTTTTTAAACACCGGAGTTTTCGCTCTCGAAACAATTACTTCTCCTTCCTGTGTTGGCGTTAATTCAATTTTTAACTTACCATTAAAGTATTGTGATATTTTTGCGATCGCGTTGATGCTTGTAATAAATTGACGGTTTAATCTAAAAAAGTCTTTTGGGTCCAACTGAGCTTCCAATTCATCCAATGAATAATTAATGAAGTAACTTTTCCCTTCAATTGTTTTAATCATTACTGCTTTATCCTCCGTATAGATGTAGGCAATTCCTGAAGTAGGAACAGGAATTAAAGCATCTCCCTTTGAGATTAAAAATCGTTGTTTGTAAACTAGCCCGCTAGATACTCCTTTAACAATAGAACTCAAATCTAACTCCTCAAAAGAACCTATTGATGGGATTAATTTTTCCAACTTAACAAAGCTTTTCTCTAACGTTTCCTTACTAAATGGCTTTAACAAATAATCTATACTGTTTAATTCAAATGCTTTAATTGCGTACTCATCATAAGCTGTAGCAAAAATAATCGGGCAATCTATTTCTACATTTTCATAAATTTCAAAACTAATCCCATCTGCTAGCTGTATATCCGAGATCACTAAATCTGGATCATTATTGTTTTCAAACCACTCTAATGCATCTTCAACGGTATCAATAACATCCAATATTTCAGCGTCAGGTCTGCATTCAAAAATTAATTTCTCTAATCGTTTTGCTGCGGGAATCTCATCTTCGATTATTAAAATTTTCACAGGAAAGTGGTTTTAGTTATACTCGTTGTTACACTAATGTAATTACTTCGATTTTGATTCGCAACTATTAAATGGTTGATGGATAAATAATAGGAATTTCTACTTTAAAACACTCCGACGTTTGCTCGATATTAACTTTCAAATTTGAAAACTGATTTATCTGTGTCTTAATATAATTCAACCCCAAATTAGTTGATTCGTTCGAAAACGTTTTTTTAGGATTTATATTATTGGTAATAATGAAGTAATCTCCTTGAATTCCAATATTTAATAACAACGGTTTTTTTCGAGTTACTGCGTTATGTTTTGATGCGTTTTCCACCAAATTCTGTAATGTTAAAGGTGGAATTAAGGCATTATTATATTCTGAAGGGATATTTATTTTAATTTGAAAATGATCTCCAAACCTCGTCTGAATTAAAAACCCATACTTTTCGACAATCTCTAATTCTTCGTGTAGTTCGATTAATTGATTCTCGTTGTTTTTTAAAATGAACGTATATAAATCCGACAGCTTATTTACAAAGTCGATTGCCTTTTCCGGTTGATCAGGAATAATACTTACAGCGGTATTTAAAGAGTTAAATAAGAAATGCGGACTCATTAAATCTTGCAGTGTTTTTTTTTTGAGTAACC
>CAJJCC010000058.1 GCA_905182585.1 uncultured Flavobacteriales bacterium | reverse complement strand
AAGTCCCTTATAACCATAGGCTCCTTTTCCCGCAGTATATTTAATTGCAGCAGTAATACTAGCTAAACCAATCAAAATAAACATTAAAGGCCCTAAAAAACCGTTATCACTTAAAGCGTAAAATATAAGAGTAACACCAGTAATCAGAGATAATCCTGAAAACAAAATTATTGCTTTTTTCATTTGGGGAGCGGTAATCCCCCCAGATTGCACTGCCCGTTCAGGACCAACTCTTTCAGCATTATCAGTCCCTTTTACGAAATCACCATAATCATTTGCTAAATTAGACAACACCTGTAGTAATAGCGTTGTTGTAATGGCTAAGCCAAAAACAACTCCATTAAAAGCACCATCCGCATTCGCGATTGCAGCCCCCGTTATAATGGAGGAGAAAGCGAGCGGTAAGGTTCTTAATCTAAAAGCGGAAATCCAAATTTTGACGTTACTCATCAAGGAAACTTAGGGTATTTCTGAAAGTCTGGTTCACGTTTTTCTAAAAAGGCATGTTTCCCTTCTTGAGCTTCTTCTGTTAAGTAATAAAGTAACGTCGCATTACCAGCTAACTCCATTATACCTTGTTGTCCGTCTAATTCAGCATTTAAACTCGCTTTAATCATTCTTAAAGCTAACGGGCTTCTTTTCATAATGGTTTTACACCATTCGATTGTAGTATCTTCCAAATCAGCTAAAGGAACAACCTTATTTACCATTCCCATTTCCTCAGCTTCGGCAGCTGTATATTGTTCACATAAAAACCAAATCTCTCTCGCTTTCTTTTGACCAACTTGTCTTGCTAAATAACTACTTCCAAAACCTCCGTCGAATGATCCAACTTTAGGCCCAGTTTGTCCGAATTTCGCATTATCACTCGCTATTGTTAAATCACAAACTACGTGTAATACGTGTCCCCCTCCAATTGCATAACCGTTAACCATTGCGATTACAGGCTTAGGCAACGATCTGATTTTCTTGTGCAGATCTAAAATATTTAATCTTGGAACACCATCTTGTCCGATATATCCACCAACACCTTTTACATTTTGATCACCACCTGAACAAAATGCTTTATCTCCTACTCCTGTGAATACAACAACACTTACATCCTGTCTTTCTCTACAAATGTCAATTGCTTCAAGCATTTCATTTGTAGTCTCAGGTCTGAATGCGTTATATACTTCAGGTCTGTTTATTGTAATCTTCGCAACTCCTTCGAAAAACTCGAATTTAATATCTTCATAGTTCTTAATGGACGCCCACTTTCTTTCCGACATGTTATTATTTTTTTAATCGTTTAAAATATCTTTTTAAAATCTCAGGGTTTAATTCATTTTCGGTTGAGACTTCTAGCAACGAAGCGCGCTTTAAATTATCACCGTAAATCAAACTTAACTGATTTGATAATGAATTCGAATCATTACAAAAATAGTAATCTATCCCGAATGTTTTAGCAATATTCTCAGCTGTTAAATTATGTTTCACCTCAAAAAAGGACTCTAACTCTTCAATTTGAGACGGACCATCAATTATTCTAAAAATACTTCCCCCTTTGTTATTGATGAGAATGATTTTTAAATTTTGAGGAAAAGGTGAAATCCACAAAGCATTCGAATCGTAAAAAAAGGATAAATCGCCTGTAATTACAGTTGTTAATTCGTTTTTTGCTTTTGCTGCACCAACAGCAGTACTCACCGTGCCATCTATACCACTTGTCCCTCTGTTACTAAAACATTTAAACTCTTGGTTTGATGGTTGGTCAAACAAATTACTATATCGTACAACAGTAGAGTTGGCTAGTTGTAAGTTACTTTTAGCAGGCATTTTATTAAAAATAATTTCAAATGCCTTTAAATCGCAAAATTCAACCTCTTTTAAAAAATCGTTGAACACCAATTGGAGTTGAGCATCTTTATCAAGCCAACTATTACGGAAATTAGATGTCCCTGTAAATCCATCGGTAAAATGACAAAGCACTTTTTCCGGTGCTAACGGGATTATTTTCGTTAAACTTTTATAGGTATCTACAAAATCATTTGAAGCATTAATGTGCCAATGTTCTTTTGGCTTGTGAATTCTTAAGAAGGTTTTGATTTTTTTACTAACTATTGGTCCGCCTAAAGTAACCAACAAATCAGGTTTAAAATCCGCCTCACCTTCACCTTCAATCGATATTAAAACTCGATCAATACTTCTGTTATAAGAATCTCCAAACAAATTGGAAGTCGTTTCTGTTAGAACCGAAACATTTTCTTGTTTTGCAACTTTTCCTAGCGCAGCATTTAACGCATCATTTGGATGTAACAATCCAGTGACAATTAATATTTTGGGAAATTTAGACCATTCATTCTTCAAACTTTCAATTTGAGACAACGGTAATTCTAACTGTGTATTTACAGTACTAAACACCTTTGGTAAAGGCTCATTTGAATAATCGGAAATCTCATATAAAGGCTCTCTTAAGGGAACATTAATATGAACAGGTCCGCATTCTGGATATTGAGATTTCTCTATTGCTTCATTTATGATTCTTTGGCTGTACCATCTATCGTCCTTATCCTCACCCTCAATTGGTAAATCATAGGATCCTTTTATAAAGTTTTGATAAATACCAGATTGTCTAATTGTTTGACCATCCATTTGATCAATCCATTCTGGTGGGCGATCAGCTGTAATAACCAATAAAGGGATTTTTTGATAGTATGCTTCTACAATCGCAGGAGCATAATTTAAGGATGCCGAACCAGATGTACAGCAAATAGCAACCGGCTCTTTCAACTGCTGAGCTAAGCCCATTGCAAAAAAAGCAGCGCAGCGCTCATCAACAATTGTGTGGCAAGTAAAATTGGGGTGACGGTTAAAAGATATCGTTAAAGGAGCATTCCTTGAACCTGGCGAAATAACGACATGTTTCACTCCTTTTTGAGCAAATACCTCAACTAAATCCCTAATTACAACTTTACTTGATAATTCCAAATTGCACGATTTTATGCAAAATTGCACAAAAAATTCCTTAATCAGCACGCTAAATAAGTCTATGTATTAACATTAGGGCAATGAACAAATTAGTTCTTAACTTTACAGCATGAAATTTCTTAAGTTCCTTTTCAGTAAAGTTTTCTTTTTGAACCTTTTTATTGCGCTAATTTTAGTGATTGTGGGGCTTTTCGTGCTAGACAATCATTTAGACACCCTTACCAATCACGGTGAAAAAGTAGTGGTTCCCAATGTTAAAAAATCTAAAATTTCGCAGTTGGAAGAAGTACTTGTTGAAAAAGGGTTTCGTTATGAAATTATGGATTCGATATGGGATCGGAATTTACCCAAAGGAATTATCGTTGATCAAAAACCTATCCCCGGAGATTCTGTAAAGCAAGGACGTAAAATTTACTTAACCATCAACTCCCGTTCTGATAAGATGATTAAACTCTCAATTGGAAGTATTGTTAATGGTACCGCAAGAACGAGAGAAGCATTAGAATATATTACGACCATTGATTTGGTTCACGATTCAACAATTCTTGTTCCTCATGATTTTGACGATATGGTTTTAGGTTTTAAAGATTCAAAAGGAAAAGATTTGAAGGACGGCGATAAAGTAAAAGCTGGCGCTAAAATATGGTTAGTTGTTGGACAGGATGTTGGTAAAAAGGTTCGTATCCCAAATGTTTTGGGTATGAGACTGAAAGATGCTGTTAAACTAATTAAGAACAACTTACTAAACGTGAATCTAATTGAATCCGGTGATGGAGCATGTATTACAGGAATAGACTCAACAGTAGCTCGAATTAGCATGCAAAGACCTACATGCCATGAAAATATAGGAATTGGAAAAGAAATTTCTTTATTCTACACCTGTGACACCACTTTTAACATCTCTACAAAATGCAAATAGAAAACAATAACGAAATATTTGAAGAAGATAAGGAGTTATTTGAACACTTTAAATTTGTTGCCGATAAGGGACAAGCACTTTTAAGAGTTGATAAGTTTTTATTAGACCGTCTTGAAAACACTTCACGAAATAAAATTCAAACAGCGGCTAAAGCTGGAAGTATTATCGCGAATGGTGCAGTTATAAAATCTAATTACAAAGTAAAACCTTTGGATGTTATTCAAATGGTTTTACCTGAACCACCTAAAATCCTAAAACTTATTCCTGAAGACATCCCTATTGAAGTAGTTTATGAGGATGAAGATTTGGTGATTGTAAATAAGGAAGCAGGTTTAGTTGTTCATCCAGGTTACGGAAATTACAGAGGTACTTTGGTTAATGCTTTAATTCATCATTTCGGACAATTACCGGAAACATCAGAATTGGATAACAGACCTGGATTAGTTCATCGAATTGATAAAAACACATCTGGTTTATTAGTTATTGCTAAAAAGGAAATTGCAATGACGCATTTAGCGAAACAGTTTTTTGACAGAACGATAAACAGAAGATATTACGCGCTTGTTTGGGGAGATGTTAAAAACGATGAAGGAACAATCAAATCTAATTTAGGAAGAGCGTTAAAAAACCGTAAAGTAATGGACACCTTTGATTTCGAAGGTGAAATCGGAAAAAAAGCGATCACTCATTATAAAGTTGTTAAACGTCTTGGATACGTTTCCTTAGTTGAGTGTAAACTCGAAACAGGAAGAACACACCAAATTAGAATTCACATGAAGTCGATTGGACACCCTTTATTTAATGACCCTGAATATGGAGGGGATAGAATATTAAAAGGACAATCCACTACGAACTATAAACGATTTGTAGAAAACGCTTTTGCATTAATCCCAGGACAAGCTTTACATGCTAGAAGTATTGGGTTTATTCATCCTACAACAAAAAAAGAAATCAATTTTGAAATCAATATCCCTGAAGGTTTTGAAAAGATTATTGACAAATTCGAGAAAATTCCTACTTGATAAAACGAAGGAGTGACTCAGATTTACGATCACATTCTTCCCATTCTTTTTGTAATTCTGAATCTTTAGTAAGCCCGCCACCTACAAATAGTGTTGTTTGATTGGATGATATTTCGGCGCATCTTAGATTTACAAATAAGTGAGTTTCGTTGTTAAGATTTATTGGGCCACCAAATCCACAGTAATATTCACGTTTGTGATTTTCGGATATTTTAATGGTTGAAAGAGCCTGCGCTTTAGGACTTCCTGAAATAGCAGGTGTTGGGTGCAACACCTCCGCTATTTCGTGTAAGGAAAGGGATGATTTAAAGGTGATTAAATTTCTTAAATGATAAACTACTCCTGCTTTTACCGTTTCTAAATCTCCTATTACAGGATCAATACCCAACTGGAATAATTCGGACACGATTGAGTTGGTTACAATTTTTTGCTCGTTATATTCTTTGTTCCACCAAGGCGTTTCTAAGTCTTCCTTCGTGCCCGCAAGAGACATTGTTTTGATGTTCTCACCGTCGTTTTCAACTAATGTCTCAGGTGATGCTCCAATCCAAAGATTCCCTTCTGGGGTTTCTGTTAAAAAGATGTGAGAGTTTGGGTAATTCTGAATTAAGTCCCGAAATAGTTTTAAGGCATCAATGTTTTTTTCAAGTACGATTTTTCGAGATAAAACTGCTTTAGAAATCTTATTGTGCTTGATCTCATTTTGGACTATTGTAAACCCAAAATCGTAATCATCTTTTAAAGTGGATTCAAACGCGGTTTTGTTCTTGGATTGAAAAGTCAAATTATCCACAACCTCGTCTAACGATCCAAATTTAAATTCATCGGGTGAGATTCCAAACCCTTTTTGTTTTTCAAAATCATTAAAAACAAAACCTTTCGTTAAGTCGTTTCCAATTTGTTTTCCTTGGATAAAACAAACCTCCGATTTGTTTGCAATTCGATATACAGCTTTAAGTAACAAACTCATATTTTACAAAAATAAACTTAATTGAGTTATTTACACGGAAAATATTAAGGTTTTAAGAGCACTACTTTTTTAGTTGTAATTTCCCCATTAGTTGAAATAAGAAAGAAGTAAACTCCACTAGAAAGCGAGTTCAAGTCTATCACCTCCAATAATAAATTTGTTTTTTTGTAAACAACAGATCGAATTGTTTGACCAGCTGATGAGACAATTTCCAAATTAATTTCAGAAGAAACCTTTTGCTCTACGTATAACGAAACCTTAGCTGAAGCGGGATTAGGGTATACTTTTATCTCATTTGAAGGAATGAATTGAAGTGTTGAATCGTCACAAGGAAAATAACTTCCTGGTATATTTAACTCTCCTGTTTCAATCGGGTCTAACCAAACATCTAACCTGTTGGATGAATCCGGTTGATTGTCCCAACTGTAATTTAATTTCCCGAAAAAATCGGGATCTTGAGGTTTCGAACAATAGGAAGACCCTACCGACAAAGCCCCAACCACTAGCTTTTGCTGATTAAAAATTGGCGCACCTGAGCTTCCTTCTTCTGTAACTCCATGCCCTGATGTGGTTTCGTTCCAAACCACTTCATAATAAGCGGAACTAGTCAAATCCGAAACTGTTGCTGTTGTTAACTCGGAATTATAAGTAGAAATTTTCTTGACGTCTCCTTTGGGATGATGAATGGCTACACCTGTTGAGTTTTCAGACTCTAACAAAGACCATCCATTATAATATGCTTGGTATTCTAACGGGATTTTAGTTGCAAGCTGCATCAACGAAAAATCAGAACCGCCATCGTAAGCTCCAGACGCTAATAAGCTTAAGCCTAAAACTGTTTTATCGGAAAAAGCTACTCCACTCCCACAGCTGGAATTTTCATAATTAAAGTAAGCAATCGACAGTGAAAGATCGAGTTTAGTTGAATTCCCCACACAGTGCTGAGCGGAATAAATGAAGGGGTTACAATTTCTACTTGTGTTGTTTAATAAACTTCCGGAACAATAGGAAGAAGTGTTTTCTTCTTTAAAAAGAAGTCGAACAACACCCCTTGTTTGATCTTTCCAAAGATCCCCTTCCACACAGTTCACATCTACTTCACAATAAGATGAAGATTGAACTTCGTTTACTTCTCTGAAAAAATAGCCAATTTGATTAATTTCTATTTCGGGATTTGCTGAACCAACTGGAGCCCGATATTCAAGCATAATTTCTTCGCCATATAATGGGCGAATCGCAAAGTTATTGAAAGCATTGTTGTTCAAATTTGTAAATCTTCCCGCAAATTCACCTAGCGCATTCTGAATAATTAAAAAAGAATTGGGAGGTAATTTGAATTTTGAGAAATAGATATTTAATTGCTGCGCATTTTTGACTTTTATTTTTAATAATTTAACGAGAGTATTCCCTTCCTGAAAAATAGTTGGAGAACCTCCAAAATCAATCACACTATCAATCATAACAGCAGCTATAGACTTATTAGATCCAATTCTATTGATGTAATTTGAATCCGGCTTTTTTAATACAATATGTTTGGTAACTTGGTTCCAACTTAAAGACGATTGCCGTTCACCCGTCACCACTTGAGCGTGTATGAAAATTGTAA
>CAJJCC010000057.1 GCA_905182585.1 uncultured Flavobacteriales bacterium | reverse complement strand
ATGATCTTCGAGACGATTACAATTCTAATGAAATCATTCCAAAATTATCTGCAAAAAATAATGCGAGTAGTTATATGTACTTATTATCGGGACTTCACCTCTTACATTTACTGGGTGGAATAATCTCATTAATAGTAGTTTCCTTCAAGAGTTTAGCCGGATTGTACACTAAAAATGATACTGTTGGTATAGAAGTTAGTTCCATATATTGGCATTTTTTAGATTTTTTGTGGCTATATTTGTTGTTCCTATTGTATTATATAGGATAATTGAGAAAAACTAAAACTAAAAAAAATGGCAGGAGAAGTAAGCAAAGCTATTCCACCTAAAGATTTGTGGGAAGGTGGTCGTTCACCCTTCAGTATGAGTTACGGGAAAATCATGATGTGGTTTTTTCTTATATCTGATGCGTTAACATTCGGTGCATTCTTAGTATCACTTGGTTGGTTTCGTTACACGGCAGACTATTGGCCAGTATCTGATCAAGTATTTTATCATATTCCCTTTGTACACAGTGAACTTCCAGAACAAGGATTCCCTCTTGCGTACGTTGCCTTCATGACTTTTATTTTAATCATTTCTTCTGTAACAATGGTTTTAGCCGTTGAAGCAGGACACCGAAATGATAAAAAAAATGTCATCAAATGGATGGTAGCAACTGTAATTGGTGGTTTTGTATTCTTAGGTTCTCAAGTTTGGGAATGGGCAGGAATTATTGTTGGACCTGATGGAGTTTTTGGAACTTATGATGACACAACAATGCAAAGTAATTTCTTAGGAGGATGGCTTAACGGTGCCCCAATAGAAGGACCTAAACAATATGCGCAAATTTTCTACTGTGTTACAGGATTCCACGGATTCCACGTATTCTCAGGAGTAATGATAAATATTGTAATCTTAATAAATGTTATCGCAGGAACCTACGAAAAAAGAGGTCACTACGAAATGGTTGAAAAAGGTGGTCTTTACTGGCACTTTGTCGATTTAGTTTGGGTATTTGTATTTACGTTCTTCTACCTACTCTAAGTAACTTCATTTAATAATACTAAAAATTTATTCTCATGGAAAGAGATGATATTATAGAATACTCGTTAGGTGCTCAACATTCTGAAGAAGAAGGAGCTAAAATCAGAAAGAACATCTGGAAAGTAACGGCATTATTATCAATTATTACTTTAGTTGAAGTAATCGTTGGAGCAACTTTAAGTAAAACAGTTATTGGAGATGGAACTACTTGGTCTTTGATAAAGTATGGTTACATTATTCTAACCTTGGTTAAGGCTGGATATATCGTTTTATCTTTCATGCACCTTGGTCATGAAAGAAAAAGCTTTAAACTTACTGTATTAGTTCCTTATATTTTTTTCATTTTATATTTGATCTTCATAGTTGTGAATGAAGCATTGGCTGTAACTGAAATGAATTTCCCGCTTAACTAGTTAGAATCATGGGAGAACAATCTATTTCGCCTCCTATGAAGAAATTACTTTACATAGGATTATTCATAGTGCCATTTTTAATAGCAATGGCACTTATTTTTTGGGCTAAAGGATTAGGTACTTTACCTATTATGGCCATGAACGGAAAATTCGTTCAGATGAAATATAAAAATCCTCCTAAATACTATACTATTCCAGAGTTTTCATTGGAAAAATTTGACGGAAAAAAAGTTAACTTTGAACACAAAGATTCAATTCTTTACTTAATAACACTTTTCCCAAAAAGTAATACAAAAGAGTGGAGCAAACACTTAATGTATATTGGAGAACAAATCATAAAAAGAGCCAATAACGTTAAAGTCATCAGCATTTACGAAGATGATCCTGAAATGAAAGTTTGGGAAGAATCTCCAATTGAATATGTTAAATCAGTTTCAATTAAATGGAATTTAGCACATGCTAACAGTGAAAAATTTAATCAAATAAAAGACGACCTAAAACTAACTTTAAACGATAGTACTGGTGTTTTTGATTACGTTTTAGTTGATAAAGATGAGCACATCAGAGCACATTGCACAATTAATGATGCAAAGATCGCAAGAGATATTCCTAAAATGTATAAACTTCTAAGTAACCAATATGCACCGCGAAAATTGGATATTAAACAAATTAAAGATTAGTATTGTAATCTTTACTCTAGTTGCATGTAATCAACCTCAAAAAAAATTACCAGTATACGGTAGGAAGCAAATGAATGATAAAGGAATTGATGTAGATCATACTATTTCCAAATTCTCATTTATTAATCAGTCAAACAGACTCGTCACACAAAAAGACTTTGAAGGTAAAGTTTACATAACAGACTTCTTTTTTACAACGTGTAAAACAATTTGCCCTAAAATGACAACTCAACTGTCAAGAGTACAGCAAGAATTAAAAGGAGAAGATTACAGAATATTATCACATACCGTTAATCCATCTTATGACTCCTCTAGTGTATTACTAGACTATTCAAAAGAAATGAAGGCTGATCTTAGTAATTGGGATTTTGTAACGGGAAATGCTCAGAAAATATACAAGCAAGCAGCTTCATATCAAGTTGTTGCAATTGAAGACACAACTCAACCGATTCCATTTGTTCATAGTGAATACCTAATTCTTATCGACAAGCACTCCAGGGTAAGAGGCATGTACGATGGTACTGATGAAATTGAAGTAGACAAATTAATAAACGACACGAAATGGCTAATCAAGCAATAGATTCAAATTCACCACAATTTGAAGAAAAAAAAGGAATAAAAGCGGCAATTTGGATTTTTTCGGTTGTAGTTTTAGGACTAGTTATCGTAATGGGGAAATTACCAAAGCCTGATATAGCGCCAGCATTCACTAAAGCATTACCAACTTTAAACGCAATAATTAACACTTGCTGCTTTTTAACTTTGATAGGGTCACTAATAATGATCAAAAAGAAAAATGTGAACATGCATATGCGCTTAAACACATTTGCCATGATACTTTCTGTTTTCTTTTTATTGAGCTATGTATTGTATCATGTAACAAATAAAGAAGTATCATATGAAGGCGACATGAAAATAGTTTATTACACTATTTTGGCCTCTCACATTATCCTTTCAGGAGTATCCTTACCATTTATCTTATTCTCATATTACAGAGGATTTATTGGGGATGTTGTTAAACATCGAAAAATAGTAAAATTCGCTTATCCAGTTTGGTTATATGTTGCCATAACTGGTCCGATTGTATATTTAATGCTTTCACCATACTACAGTTAATATGCTTAAAAAAGTATTATTTACATTATTCACACTTTGCATAAGCGAACAGTCTTTCGCATTGTGTTCGAATTGTAAAGCAGTTGTCGAAAATAACGGGGGACAATGGGGTAATGGATTAAATTCTGGAATACTCATATTAATGGTTGTACCATATATATTACTTGTCTTAATTGTTTTAGTAGGTTTCAAGGGTAAAATTAGAGAAGGGATAAAGAATTTCGTAAATTCGTAGCAGAATTTGTTCTTTATAAAATCAACATTATAGATCGCTATAACCTCAAAAGAAAAGCAATCTAAAATTAGTTGTAAGCCAATAAAGTTTACACGCTCTAAACTGAGGGAAAAGATGAAATTATATATAATTAATATATAATTAACATGCATCACTATTAAAACCCTCAGTAATTACTGAGGGTTTTTTGGTGTTTACCAAAGAAGTAAAAAAATTATGGATAAACCAAACATAAGAGATGTTATAAAAAGTAAGATTCTTGTCCTTGATGGCGCAATGGGATCACTTATTCAAACCTATAAACTAGAGGAAGAAGACTTTAGAGGAGAAAGGTTTAAAAATCATACACATTTTTTAAAAGGTAATAATGATTTACTGGCATTAGTAAGACCCGATATTTTGAAAGAGATACACTGTCTTTACCTAGAAGCTGGAGCAGATATTTTAGAAACAAATACGTTTTCAGGCACAACAATAGCACAAGCTGATTATGCACTTGAATATGCTGTATACGATATCAATTTCGAATCAGCGAAAGTAGCAAAAGAAGCAGCAGACGAATACACCGCTAAAAACCCTAACAAACCAAGATACGTTGCAGGTTCAATAGGCCCTACAAACAGAACATTATCAATCTCACCTGATGTTAACGACCCTGGTTTCAGAGCAGTTACTTGGGATGAAGTAGTAATTGCTTATAAAGAGCAAACAAGAGCATTAATAGACGGAGGTTCAGACCTTTTACTAGTTGAAACTATCTTTGATACCTTAAACGCAAAAGCATGTCTTTATGCGATTGATGAAGTGTTTGAAGAAAAAGGAGTTAATATTCCAATCATGGTTTCAGGAACAATAACCGATGCATCTGGAAGAACATTAAGCGGACAAACTGCTGAAGCGTTTTTAACATCTGTATCACATTTAGATTTGTTATCCGTTGGATTCAATTGCGCTTTAGGTGCAGATATGATGAAACCATATTTAGAAGTCATATCTAAAAACACTGAATTTAATGTCAGTGCCCATCCAAATGCTGGTTTGCCAAATGAATTTGGAGAGTACGATGAAACTCCAGAAGACATGGCTTCACAAATCAAACATTTCCTTGATGAACGTCTGATTAATATTATTGGTGGATGTTGCGGAACAACACCTGAACATATCAAAGCGATTGCAGATTTAGCCGCAACTTACGAACCTAGAAACGCAAACTAAAATGAGTTTACATCCAAATTATAAAGGTAGGTACGAATATAAATGGCATGATTTGCCGTTTATGAAGCTTAGTGGATTGGAACCATTAATAGTAACTCCTGAGATGAACTTTATTAATGTTGGAGAACGTACCAACGTTACGGGTTCAAGAAAATTTCTTCGCCTAATTAAGGAAGAATTATTTGACGAAGCTTTAGCAGTAGCAAGAGAACAGGTAGAAAACGGAGCTCAAATCATCGATATTAATATGGATGAAGGGATGATTGATGGAGCTGAGTCGATGACAAGGTTCCTTAATTTAATTGCTTCGGAACCTGATATTTCAAAAGTCCCAATAATGATTGATTCCTCTAAATGGGATATTATCGAGGCTGGTTTGAAATGTGCTCAAGGGAAATGCGTTGTCAACTCAATATCTCTTAAAGGTGGAGAAGAAGAATTTATCGCTCAAGCAAAGAAAATAAAAAGATACGGTGCAGCTACTATTATAATGGCCTTTGATGAGGATGGCCAAGCTGACACATATGATAGAAGAGTTGAAATTGTACAAAGAAGTTATGACATCTTAACTGGACCAAAAGTAAAATTTGCTCCTCAAGACATCATTTTCGATTTAAATGTTTTCCCTGTTGCTACAGGAATAGAAGAACATCGATTAAATGCAATTGATTTTATCCAAGCAACAAGATGGGTAAGAGAAAACCTACCAGGAGCACATGTTAGTGGTGGAGTTTCCAATGTTTCTTTCTCATTTAGAGGAAATAACCCCGTACGTGAGGCAATGCATTCTGCTTTTTTATATCATGCAATCCGAGAAGGAATGGATATGGGTATTGTAAATCCAAGTATGCTTGAGATTTACGATGATATTCCAAAAGACTTATTGGAGCGTGTTGAAGATGTTTTATTAGACAGAAGAGAAGATTCAACTGAACGATTATTAGAATTTGCTGAAACTGTAGTTGGTACAGCAAAAGAAAAAAAAGTTGATCATGCCTGGAGAGAGCATCCAGTTGGAAAGCGTCTTGAGCATGCATTGGTAAAAGGAATTACAGACTTTATAGTAGAAGATACAGAAGAAGCTAGATTAGCGCATGAAAAACCATTGCACGTCATTGAAGGTCCGCTAATGGACGGTATGAATGTAGTTGGAGATTTATTTGGTGCAGGAAAAATGTTTTTACCTCAAGTTGTTAAGTCAGCACGAGTAATGAAAAAAGCAGTAGCTCACCTCTTACCCTTTTTAGAAGATGACAAAGATGGTAGACAATCTGCAGGGAAAATTCTTTTAGCAACTGTTAAAGGAGACGTACACGATATTGGTAAAAATATAGTAGGTGTTGTTCTTGGGTGTAATGGCTATGAAATTATAGATATTGGTGTTATGGTTCCTCCAGACAAGATTTTGGCTGCGGCAAAGGAGCATAATGTTGATATAATAGGATTAAGCGGATTAATTACTCCATCATTAGATGAAATGGTTACTGTAGCTAAAGCAATGGAAAAGGAAGGTTTTAATATTCCCTTACTAATTGGTGGAGCTACTACCTCTAAAGTTCACACAGCTGTTAAAATTGAAGAACATTATAAAGCGGGACAAGCTGTTTATGTTTTAGATGCTTCAAGGTCTGTAACTGTTGTAAGTAAATTATTAGGTGATAAAAAAGATGTTTTCATTAAAGAGACACAAGATGATTACGCCAAAATGCGTTTTCACCACGCCAATAAGCGCGCTAAAAAAGAGATGGTTTCAATTGAAAAAGCCCAGGAAAACAGACAACCAATCGAATGGAAATCTGAAGATATCATTAAGCCTAAATTTACAGGTTTAAAAGTATACAACGATGTTCCTTTGTCGGATTTAAGAGACTATATTGACTGGACTCCTTTCTTCCAAACATGGGATTTACATGGTAAATACCCCCGTATTTTAGAAGATGAAATAGTTGGTCATGAAGCAACAAAACTTTTTGCTGATGCCAATAAAATGTTGGATCAAATTTGCAAGGAAAATTGGATTCAAAACAAAGCTGTAATAGGTATTTGGCCTGCGAACGCTATAGGAGATGATGTTGAAGTTTATAAAGATGAAGATCGTAATGAAGTAATTGAAAAATTCTTTATGCTACGTCAACAACAAAAAAAATCAAGTAAAGCTTTTAATCACTCTTTAGCAGATTATATAGCACCAAAAGAAACTGGTTTAGATGATTATATAGGTGGATTTGCTGTTACCACAGGGTTAGGAATCGAAACACATATTGAGAGATTTGAAGCAGATCATGATGACTACAATTCCATTATGATAAAAGCATTAGCAGATAGATTTGCCGAAGCGTTCACTGAGTACTTACATGAAAAAGTTCGTAAGGATGTTTGGGGTTATGCTTCTAGTGAAACACTTTCAAATGCTGACTTAATAAAGGAATCTTACAAAGGGATTCGTCCGGCTCCAGGTTATCCTGCTTGCCCGGATCACTTAGAAAAACCTACTTTATTTAGGTTGTTAAATGCCGAGAAAGAAACAGGAATTACGTTAACAGATAGTAT
Source organism: uncultured Flavobacteriales bacterium (assembly GCA_905182585.1). Lineage (GTDB taxonomy): Bacteria > Bacteroidota > Bacteroidia > Flavobacteriales_C. The sequence continues at coordinate 2,641 of CAJJCC010000057.1, read as the reverse complement.
GGCTATGTACCCAACAGCATCTGTTAGCGGCTGGTATTTTGCTCATCCAGATTCGAAATATTTTGGAATCGGAAAAATTCAAAAAGATCAAGTAGCTCAATATGCAGACAGAAAAGGCGAGTCGGTTGAATTGATTGAAAAATGGCTTTCATCAAATTTAAATTATTAAATATAAAACGGATGGAGAAGCTACTCATTTTATAATCTCAAGCCTTTTTATGCGTTGAAATTAAATATCAAACAATTATTCAGATCTATTCTATGAAACTTTTTTTCACCTTATTAATATTTTTTTATTCGTTAGGTGGATATTCGCAATCTCAAAACGAAAAATTAGCCTATAAATACTATTCAGGTAAGCAATATGAAAAAGCGGTTACGCTTTACGCTGACTTGCACAAATCGTCACCTGAAAAGAGGTTTTACGGACCGCTCTTAAAATCTTATCTATTCCTTGAAAGATATAAAGAAGCTCAAAAATTAGTGAAAGTTCACATTAAAAAAAATCCTGAACGCATTGAATTTAATATCGACTTAGGCAACGTTTACGAATCTGAAAAAAAGGAATCAAAAGCAACTCAAGCATACGACAACACAATTAAATTAATGATTCCGAATGTAAATTCGATCCTTGCTGTTGGAAATCGGTTTTATCAAAAAGGAAAATATGATTACGCAATCAAAGCTTATAAAAAAGGAGCAAAACTCTTAAATGGTGATTATCCATTTTCCTTTGAATTAGCAAAAGTCTACGAAGCGAAAGGTGACCTTACCAATATGTCCAAGGTTCTTATTGGAATCGTCCATTACAGTGATGAATATTTAGAATCGGTAAAGGGGGCAATCTCTACGCTATTCTATAACGACATAGGGAGGAAGAAAAAAAGTATTTTTAAAGATGAATTGCTCACGCAGGTTCAAAAGCACCCTTCAAAAACTGCATTAACCGAATTACTGATTTGGTTTTTTTTACAAGAAAAAAAATTCAACTCTGCCCTAATACATTCCAAAGCACTTGATAAAAGAAACGAAGAAGCAGGTAATCGAATTGCAAAATTAGCTAAAACTTGTATCCAAAATAAAGAATACGAAATTGCTGTCAAAGCATACAATTATTTACTAAAAAAAGACAAAGGTTCTTATTTCTATAGAGTTGCCAGAACTAAATTAGTTGAAGTATTAAACATTAAAATAACCGAAGACCCGCAATCCACCAATGAGGATATATTACGTCTAAAGCAGAACTATGAAGACGCATTGAACGAATTAGGAAGGAACGCTTATACAATTGATTTAATAGCTGGATATGCTCAGCTATTGGCTTTTAAGCTTAACCAAACTGAAAAAGCAAAACAAGAACTAGAATCTGCTTTAAAAATTGCTCGTGCTCAACCTCAGGAAATTGCTAATTGTAAATTAATTTTAGGAGATATATACGTTAAAGAAAACGAAGTTTGGGAAGCAGCCTTATTATACGGACAAGTTAATCAAGACTTTAAAGAAGACATCATTGGGCACAAAGCGAAACTAAGAACGGCAAAAGCCTACTTTTACACAGGAGAGTTTGAGTGGGCGAAATCACAACTAGATGTTTTAAAAGCGAGTACCACCAAATTAATTGCCAACGATGCCTTACAATTGTCGGTTTTAATTTCAGATAACCTTGGAATGGACACCTCTACTGCTGCTTTAAAAATTTATGCCTTAGCAGATTTATATAAATTCCAAAACAACGACTCCTTAGCAATTGTTGCCTGCAATAATGTTTTAGACTCTTTTCCAGAAAATATTACTTTACTAGACGATGCTTATTTTATGAAAGCAAAAATATATACTCAAAATAAGAAATGGGATTTAGCACTTGAAAGCTATCAGAAAGCAGTAGAATACAACGATTTATTAAAAGATGACGCACTATTTGAAATGGGAGTTATTTATCAAAACATTCTTAACTCACCAAATAAAGCAATCAAATGTTTTGAAGAAATCGTATTGGAACATCAAGACAGTTTTTACTCGGTTGAGGCCAGAAAAAACTACAGAACCTTAAGAGGAGATTTTAAAAATGCTGAATAAAGAATCCGTTTACAACTATGTTCAAGATGAGATTTTAAAGCGAGCTCGAGAGATGCAAAAAGCTTTAAAGTCTCAAAAGGACAGCTTAAAAACCGCATCAGAATCAACAGCTGGGGATAAGCACAATACCTCAAGAGCAATGATGCACATTGAGGAAGAAAAGCTTGGTAAACAATTGGCTCAGTTACTTCAATTAAAAAAAGTATTATCTAGTATTAATCCAAAGAAACAATCTATTGAAGTTACACTTGGATCCTTTATAGAAACAAATAAAGGCTATTTATATATAGCGATACCACTTGGAAGAATTGAATTAGAAAATACTTCAATCATGTGTATTTCCTTAGCTTCACCTATCGGGCAAACGTTACAAAGTAAAAAAGCAGGTGAATCCGTTCAATTTAATGGACAGCTTTGGGAAATCCAAAACGTATTGTAGATACAAAAAAGGGTACAGTCCCCGTAGCCGATTAAATTATTAAGCTATTTACCTTTTGTGAAAATGAGGCTTAAAAATTAAAAAATCAGGAACAAGCCCTAACTTAAAAACAAACTCTTTTGCACA
>CAJJCC010000056.1 GCA_905182585.1 uncultured Flavobacteriales bacterium | reverse complement strand
CAACATATTTCAATTCATCACCTTTATGAAAAACTGAGTAATCAACACCATATTCTCCTTTATTCCCATCTATCAAACCTTTCACGTGAAGTGCGTCAACAAAGTTCATTCCTTTATTCATTAAATTCTCCCAACCTGTTAATTGAAACTTGACAAAGGTTAATCCTAGAATAAGTGTGATGACAACAAAGATGGATGACCCTACTTTCTTTTCTTTTTTTGCCAATTTAACGGCAATGAAGAAGGTGAAACTACTTATTACTATTATTATTGAACTTGTATAAAACTCTACAGGAACAGCAATACTCACCCAAGTAGCGTCTCCTTTAGCAACAACATAAGCACTTGAAAATCCAATAAACATCATAACAATTGACGTTATGGCAATCCACATCATGCTCTTGTGTGTCTTTTTCTTTACGTCTAATCTTTCTTCTTTAGGAATACTGTTAATCATATTTTAAAAATATTGATTGGCTAATAACGCTAGTAAAACCAATGGTAAGTAAATAAATGATGCAAACATTAATTTTGTGGCCCACTTATCTTCCAGCGTTTTAAAAAGCATAAAAGCTGGATGAAGCATTATTATACCACATGCTAAAATGATAATACTTGCAGTTAATCCTGCTATGCCAAATGCTGGAAAACATGGTAGCATGGCAATTGGAACCATGAATAAGGTGTACAACAGTATTTGAAAAGCACTTTTTATGTCTTTACCACCGGCTGAAGGTAATAAGTGAAAGCCTGCTTTTTTGTAATCGTCATGACATCTCCAAGCTATTGCCCAAAAATGAGGGAATTGCCACATGAATTGTAAGAAGAATAACGATAATGCTGCTGGTGATATGTAAATAGGTTCCTGTAAACTTGCTTCACAAGCTGCCCAGCCTATTAAAGGAGGGGCTGCTCCAGGGAACGCACCTACAAAAACGGCCCAAGAAGTTTTTTGCTTCATTGGAGTATAAATGAACGAATAGGATATTAAGCTTGCTAACCCTAAAATACCGGTAAGTGGGTTGAGCATGAACCAAAGAATTAAAGTTCCCGCTGTACCATTTATGATTGTTATAATCCAAGCTGCTTTTACCGATAACCTTCCTGTTGGAAGTGGTCTGTTTTTAGTTCTTGACATTAATTTGTCAAGATGTCTTTCGAAGATTTGATTAAATCCGTTTGAGCTAGCTGTAACTAACATCCCCCCAATACATAACCAAACGACTGCAATCCAGTCGAATTCGAAATTTTCTATTTTCTTTTCATAGAATTTTAATGCCGTAACATAAGTTACAGAGGCCGAGAAAACAACTAATAATGCGAGACGCATTTTAGTGAAAGCCATGAAATCCTTGAACTTACTTGGGATTTCCTCTTGTTTTATTGTATTTAAATCTTCCGACAAATCCTTTAATAATTGGGAGCAAAGGTAACGCTTAAAGTTGAATGAATAAAGTTAAATTATTGATGATTAGTTTGAACTATGAACAACTAATTTACCACATCCCTGCAGTTTGGTGTCCACCTAGTAAAAAGATCATTTTTATTTCTGGAATCTTTCGTTTATTTAATGACTTATAATACCATTGTAAATGAAGGCCACCCCAATTGTATGATTTAGCGTACAGTTGCTTTTTATTTTCTGATTCTAATTTTCTTAATATGTTTTTTGCAAAGTGAAAATAATTTAAGGGTTGAACTTCTTTTCTAGTTTTGTTTTTTGCGTTTTTACTTGGACGTTTCCCGTAGAAAAGCTTGAATTCTGATTTAGTCTCTGTTTTCATGATGAAGAAATCTTGTTTTTTATCGTAATCCAACGCTTTTTCTTGAGCTGCTATAGGTAGGACTAAGCTTCCTTTAAATCCCGATTTTTTTGTTCGAGAGGAAAGCTGTTTGTTTATTTTACGTTCAATTGATGGCGTGTTTTTAAATCTTCTAAATTCCAGTTCATCTTGATATTTTCTGCAGACGTTATTTAGCTCAGCTGAATACTCAAGTGTATCAACTCCTTTTTTTCTTCTTTTTTCGTTAATTAACCTAAATACTGTTTGATTTAGAAATTCACTATCCAATGATAGAATTGATAATTTTTCGTTTTTAGCCTTTGTGTAATCGCTTGATTGTTTTAATAATCCAGTTGTTAAAACAAAACAAATAATAAGAGTTTTAATCATTTTTTACTTTTTCAAAAGTGACTTTATTACTAACACCCCAAGAGCCGCTATATAATTGTCCGTTAATTAGTGTACTAATAGTATAGGCTCCTTTTTCCTTAGGTATTTGTTTCGGATTTGCCCAAAAACTGTAATGTTTGGTCAAATTACTAATCAAAACTTTTTGTGGATGAAACCGTTTTCCATGTATATAGAAAATTGGTTTTTTTACTGTTCCATCATTAATCAATAATGGAATCGCCAACTGGTGCAAGCCTGGTTTAAATATTGTTAATTGTTGATTGTTATTTACTTCTGTTTGTGATTGAACTATTTTGTAATTAGCATTCAGCTTTAATAAGCGATAGGTTTCTAGTTTAACTTCAAAATCTTCATATCTATTTAGATAAGTTGTATCCATTTTATGCCATTTATCCTTTCTGCGAAGCAACGCTTTTTTGTATTTACGGTATTTCACTTTGTGCCAACGTTGAATTTTATGTGCTTTGTAAACTGATAAAAAAGGAAGTGCTTGTACCGAAAAGGTATCACGTCCTTGAATAAATTGAATTAAATAATTGTCCTCATTAGGATTAGGGAAAATACGAATGTCTTTTATATCAAGTACATATCCTTTTAGTGTGCTATATTTTTTTAGCTTTTCAGCCTTAGCTTCATCTGATAAAAAATATAATTTTTTTAAGTCTCTTTCTATACTATCCCCCACATATCTCCATTTTATTCCCTTGTAATTCTTTAATTCAGGATACCCTTTAATTTTGTCGCCAAATGGATTTAATAATTGCTCTCGGTATCCATATTCTGGCGTTATTTCAAAATTAAGACGCAATTTATTCTTCTTTTTTCTCCGCTGGAGTTTAATAAAGACCTTTGAAACTTTTAATTGGTAATCCATTCTCGGAATATCTGGGTAATATCCACATTCTAACTCTACAATTGTGGGTTGAGTGTTTGAGCAAATATCATTTTTGTGATTAAGTCGTTCCCATTTTTGTTTGTAGTTATGGAAGTAATACTTATTTAAAGTATATCTTTTTTTTAGTCTCGGTTCGATAATAATAGGTTTGTCGGATTTTATATAAACTTCAACACTATCTTGAAATGCATGTAATTCGATAGCATATTTCACATCAGAAACCTGATTAGTAGGTAAAAAGGTAGGATATTTCGTTTTGGCAAAATCAGCCGGTTTTATAATTTCTTTAATTTCTAATCGCACATCGTCTTTAACGGTGAGGTTCCCCGTTTTAATAAATGCTTCAGGCTGAATTTCAATTTTAGTTCCTGATGGCAACGTGAAAATATCTCCAACTTCAGTATATATCATTCGTTTTATGTTACTATTTGGTTGAATGTATCGCCAGTTTTTAAGTTCCTCCTCTGCGTATAAAATGGTATTATATGTTAATCCAATGATCGTTTTTGGTTTTTTCCAAGTAATTTTATTTTTCGGGATTTTATTTCCAACAAGGTTTAAAAGTCTGAGTTTTGGGAACGATCTAGGTTGAATAGGTATATAAGTGATTCCACAATCATTAATGAAAATCTGTTCGAGATATTTAGAGTCGCCAATTTTCCAGTTAGATTGCCCAAAAACACAATTGTTAATATAAAGCGACTTTAATTTTTTTGCTTTTCCAATATGATTAAATATAGCAGATGGATTTGAAAATCTACAATTTCTAAAATGTAAGGCATTCCCTCTAAACTTTGAAAATGAGCTTGAAAGCTTTTCAAAACATGCATTATCAATGATTAAAGTTTGTATACTTTTAAGTTTAGAGATGTTGTAAGGAATCGTGTTTAGGTCTTGATGGCCAATTTTTAATTCTTTGATCGTTTTTTGTGCGCCTTTAATTGATTCAATAAATTCAGATATTTTTAAATTTTCACATGCTCTCAAATCTATTTTAATCAACTGATTTAAGGCATTAAAGCTTTCCGGTAAAGTACTAACAGAGCTATTAATTAGAATGATTTCTTTCAAAAAGAATAGTTTGTCTATTTCAGAGGGAATACTTTTTATTCCCGATAGGTTTAGAGACCGGAGGTTTTTTAACAAGGCTAAACTATAATAGTTATATTTATTTTCACCTGCTGGATTGTAGCTAATATCTAGATTTGTTAAGGAATTCATGAACACAATTGAACTTGGGAGCGTGTCAATACAATTGTGTGAAATATCAAATTTCTCAAGGTGTAAATATTCAAAAATAGGAGGGAGGTACTTGATGTGATTATCTGATATTTCAACTTCAACAAGACTAGGAAGCCTACGTATTGATACAGGTAAGTAAAGCATGTTGCAATGATTAGCCGATATCTTTTTAAGATTAGGAAAAGCGCTAATGATTGAGAAGGCTTGTTTAATGTTTAATCGACGGTTTCCATTTATATTAATTTCCTCCAAGTTTTCTAACTCTGTTAACCATGTTGGAAGAAACGTAATCTGGTTATTTTTAATCCAGAGCTTTTTGATTTTTTTACAAGAGCGAACAGAAAAAGGAATATCAACCAGCCGTTCGTTTGATAAGTTTAAAAATTCAATCCTATTGGCGTTTTTTTCAATATCCTGTAGGTGGTATTCTTTCTGTGTAAAACCAAAGAAATATGAGCAGGATAATAAGAAGATTATACATAAACGCATCACCTTGCAAAATAATAAGGGTATCGAAGCATATTTCGATTATGTCCAAGAGCTATTCCATAATCGAATGTTAACTTCTTAATAAAGCTTACCTTTAAACTATGGCTGGAGTATATATTCACATACCTTTTTGTAAACAAGCGTGTCACTATTGTAATTTTCATTTTTCAACAACATTTGAGAAATATAGAAGTGAACTAGTTGCGACTCTAGCGCAAGAAATGAAATTGAAAAGTGAGCTTTTTAAAGGAAAAGAAGTTGAGACTATTTACTTTGGAGGAGGAACGCCTTCGTTATTGATAGAGGAAGAGTTTATGACAATATTTAACGGTTTGAAAGAATCGTTTAATATTGGTAAAGTTGTAGAGGTTACAATAGAAGCAAACCCTGATGATGTCACGGTAGAGAATTTAGCGATTTGGCAGTCTTATGGAATTAACAGGATTAGTTTAGGTGTTCAATCTTTTTTCGAAGATGATTTAGAACAAATGAATAGAAGTCATTCTTCTGAACAAGCGCACAATGCAATTAAACGAATTAAGGAAAGTGGAATCGATAATTATTCAGTTGATTTTATGTTCGCGCTTCCTTTGTTATCCAATGAACAATTGGAGAAAAACCTTCAATTAGCGATAGACTATAAAGTTCCTCATATTTCTTGCTATAATCTTACCATCAAAGAGCAAACAGCTTTGATGACTTTAATTAAAAAAGGGAAAATTGAAGATTTGAGTGAGGAGAAATCAATTCAGCAATTTAAAATTGTAATGAATCGATTGGGCTCGAATCGTTATCATCAATATGAAATTTCTAATTACGCTTTAGAGGGATATCAGAGTATGCACAACTCGTCTTATTGGTATCAAAAACCTTATTTAGGAATAGGGCCTGCGGCACATAGTTTTTACAATAGTAAAAGAGCCTTTAATATTTCTAACAATAGTGAATACATAAAATTAGTAGGTGAAGGAAAAGATTATTTTGAAGTTGAAGAATTGACTGAAAAAGAGTTTTTTAATGAGTTTGTTATGACGCGTTTAAGGACTTCAAAGGGTCTTGATCGGCGCGACCTTGAAATTCTTTTCCCGAAATTTGTAGATGCATTTAAAGAAAAAACATCTAATTATTTGAGAGGAGGGCAACTCGCTTTTTTTGGAGATGAATATAGATTAACACCAGAAGGTAAATTAATGGCTGATTATATTGCCAGTGAATTTTTCGAGGTTTGAGAATAGTATCTAATAAAAAATAAGCCTTCTCAGAGTTAACTAAGAAAGCCAATTATATTTTTAATTTTTTTCTTAGAGCAAAGTACAGTGTCAAAGTAGTAAGTACACCGAGTAAAGATCCCGCAACAATATCCATTAGGAAATGGAAAGATAGGTATGTTCTTGAGAATCCAATTATGCACGCTATTATCATATAAGCAGTTCCTAGTTTCTTGTTTTTAGTTAATAACGCTAATCCTAAAAATATACAAAAAGCAGTTGTAGTGTGTCCGCTGGGGAAACTTAAATACGCTGGCATATCAATATCTGGCAGCCAATTATAACCAGGATGTCCAACGATTTCTTTTTCACCATGAGGACGGTCTAATTGATCAAAAAATACTCTTTTCAATAATTGAGCTAGTATCGCAGAAACCAGGTAGATTATTCCAATAAATAATGATTTTCTCCAACTGTATATTAATAAGACAATTAATAATGGAATAGTAAACCAGCCTTCAGCTAAATGCGTAAAAAATAAAAAAATATTGTTGGCTACGGGGTTGAAAAACTGATTGATATAGATCTGAATGTCATATTTGGAATATAATAAGGCTGGGATTAATCCGGCGATAAAAAAAAGAACAAAAATAATTAATGCTCCTATATTTTTCCTGAGTACATTCACTCTCACAAAAGTAAGCCGTTAAATAATAGAATAAACATAAAGGCAGATTTTATTTTTAATATATAACTCTTAATGAGAGGCTATGTGCGTAGTTGTAGATCCTACTCTGTTTTTTTTGTCCAACTACATTAAATTCCCCTTGATAATATGCTCCCATTTTCATTCCCCACTTTGGAACTATATATCCTATTTCATAATTAGGATTAAATAATTTTAAGACGGACCCATTATAGTTTTGAATTGGTCGATTGTCAGGTGTTTCTCCCGAAAACCGATCAAAACGGCTGTATAATATGTTAGAGTAAACTGGTATTTGAAAATTTAAATCAATTCTTTTTTTTTTAGTTTGTAAGAATTTAAACTTGAAATCCCAACAGAAGACTGGTTTTGCCAGATTAAATTCTTTTTGTCAATTTTAGGGAAAAAATTTAATTGAAATGAATTTTCAGTATAAGCACCGAAGTAATGCTTTGATTTTTTGGTATTGAAGGCCTTGAAGTTAATTTCATAGGATACATCAATACTTGTTGCTGCTGAAATGTATGGAAGATCTAACTTTAGTTCTCTATTAGAATTGGCTATTTGAAATTGAAACTTCTGTTTTGCTTGCTTACCAAATTCATGGCTATACCCTCCATAAAAATATCTTCCAGAATGGAAATGAAAATCATGGGAGGTAAGATTGTAAACTTTATATCCAGAACCTAATTTTATGCTTTTCTCTCCAGCGAATAAAGCCGAAATAGAAAGGAGTAAAATCCCAGTAAAAGCGATATTTTTTTTAATTTTTTTCAATTGGTTAAATGATTAGGCTTACTTTAATTACGGGATAATATATTAATTGTTTCTGAATACAATAGGAGTTTATGAACAGATGAAAAAAGATTCTATGAATTCAATTCTTTTTATGCTTTTTTTTTTTAAAAAAAATTAAAACTTTGTTGTTCGCTATATCCTTTTTTCTAGAGTAAAACATACCTCATCATTAAAATGGATTTTATCCGATTTTGTAATTAAAACCCCTTGTTTTGGGTTGATGTTAATAGTTGAAAAATTCGAAATTCCTAGTAAGTAGTTAGCGTTACCCGCAAATTAATCTTTTAATCTATACTTTACGTGAAAAAAAATGTTGTTATCCAAATAATTTTTTCATTTAAAGTATAGATTTATTTTTTTAACATAAAAAAAGCCCGAATAAATCGAGCTTTTTTTAAATATATTGGTTTAATTACATCATACCTGGCATGCCTCCTGGCATACCTCCACCCATTTGGCTAGAGGCTTCTTCTGGTTCATCACAAATAACACATTCAGTAGTTAATAATAAGCCTGAAATAGAAGCTGAGTTCTCTAAAGCTAAACGAGTAACTTTTACAGGATCGATAACACCGCTTTCTATTAAGTTTTCGTATTGACCGTTTCTAGCGTTATAACCGAAATCACCTTTACCTTCCTTTACTTTGTTCACAACAACAGATCCTTCACCGCCAGCATTAGAAACAATTGTTCTAAGCGGAGCTTCAATTGCAGTTCTTACGATGTTTACACCATGTTCTTGATCTTCGTTTTCAATCTCAAGATTATCTAATGCATCTAAAGCTCTAACTAACGCGGTACCTCCACCAGCAACGATTCCTTCTTCAACAGCAGCTCTTGTTGCATGTAATGCATCATCAACTCTGTCTTTCTTTTCCTTCATTTCTACTTCAGTAGCTGCTCCAACATAAATTACAGCAACTCCACCAGCTAATTTTGCTAATCTTTCTTGTAATTTTTCTTTGTCGTAGTCAGAAGAAGTAGATTCGATTTGAGCTTTAATTTGATTAACTCTAGCTTTAATTTGCTCAGAATCACCAGCACCATTTACAATGGTAGTATTGTCTTTATCTATAACCACTTTTTCAGCCTGACCTAAGTGAATTACTTCAGCCGTTTCTAATTGGTATCCTTGTTCTTCACTAATTAAAGTTCCGCCAGTTACAATAGCTATATCTTCCAACATTGCTTTTCTTCTGTCTCCAAATCCTGGAGCTTTAACAGCAGCTATTTTTAAAGAACCTCTAATTTTATTAACAACTAGAGCAGCTAATGCTTCGCCGTCGATATCTTCAGCAACAATTAATAATGGACGACCAGTTTGCTGAGATTTCTCTAAAATTGGTAAAACATCTTTAAGTGCAGAGATTTTTTTATCGTGAATTAAGATTAATGGATTTTCTAATTCAACCTCCATTTTATCTGCATTCGTAACGAAATACGGAGATAAGTAACCTCTGTCGAATTGCATTCCTTCAACAGTTTTCAACTCATCTTCAGTTCCCTTTGCTTCTTCAACTGTAATAACACCTTCGTTGCCAACAACCTTCATCGCTTCGGCAATTCTTTTTCCAATCTGAAGATCATTGTTTGCAGAAATAGTAGCTACTTGTGTGATCTCTTCTGTTTTGTTAATTGGTTGAGCTTGCTTTTTCAAGTCTTGTACAACTGCTTTAACAGCAGCGTCAATTCCTCTTTTTAAATCCATTGGATTTGTACCAGCTGCAACAGATTTAATACCTGCTCCATAAATAGCTTGCGCTAAAACAGTAGCAGTCGTTGTACCATCTCCAGCTGCATCAGCAGTTTTACTAGCAACTTCTTTTACAAGTTGAGCTCCCATGTTTTCAACAGGATCAGCTAAATCAATCTCTTTTGCTACAGTGACACCATCCTTAGTTACGGTTGGAGCACCGAATTTTTTATCAATAACAACATTTCTTCCTTTAGGTCCCAACGTTACTTTTACTGCGTTCGCTAATGAGTCAACACCTTTTTTGATTTTGTCTCTAGCTTCTACGTCAAATAATATGATTTTTGCCATTTTAGTTTTCTTTTTTAATTAAACAATTGCGAAAATATCAGCTTCTCTCATTATAAGGTAATCAACACCTTCAAAAGCTAATTCAGTTCCGGAGTACTTTCCGTAAATAACAGTGTCACCAACTTCTAAAGTTAATGGTTCTTCTTTAGTTCCTTTACCAACTGCTACAACTTCACCTCTTTGTGGCTTTTCTTTAGCTGTATCAGGAATGATAATTCCCGAAGCTGTTTTTTCTACTGCTGGAGCGGGCTTTACTAAAACTCTATCTCCTATTGGTTTAACGTTTACTGACATTTATAAATATTTATAAGATTAAATATATTGATTTCTTATTCTGCCTTAGCACTTTGCGTGCCATTCGAATTATGGTGCGAAAATACGCTTTTTATGTGTCATTATAACAGAATACAGATGCCCAAAAACAAAAATTGTCAGCACTGATGACAGGCTGACAATTTCAAATATTATTGTGTAAGGTTATTCTCCTCCTTCTTCGCTATCTGTAACTTGTTCGACTTGCGTTGGCGCATCTCCTAAGTCTTTATCAGATCCACCAGAGATAGATTTTGTTGAAATAATACAAAGAATTGCTAAAGCACCAATTAGGTACCATGTTACTTTTTCTATAATTTCTGTTGTTTTTTTAGCACCAAAAGATTGATTTTGTGATGCTAGATTGGCATCTAAACCACCCCCTTTACTATTCTGAATGATTACTACTAAAATTAGTAGTACCGCAATGATTATAATTAAAACACTTAATAAAGCCATATCTATATATTATTCTGCCCCTAAATTTCTAATAAGGGTTGCAAAGTAACTCTTTTTTTCTGGGAATCTCAAAATTAACTGCTCATAAATACTTTTTGCTTTCGATATATTTCCTTGATCGGCATATACTTTAGCTAAAGTTTCAGTCACAATATTCTCATTATCTATCAAACTTTTTTTAGCCATATTCTCTGGAGAGTAGAATTCTTTTTTTGGCTTTATCTTAGGTTGGTTCGTGATGAACTCATTAATTAAACTTTCGGCACGCTTTTTAAAAGCTAATCTTTCGGCTTGTTTTGGACTGATTTCAGGCTTAACTTCTGTTGCCGATACACTTATCCATTCTAAAAATGATTTTGGATCGTTATTTTCTTCTTTTTGAGCTTGACGCTCTTCTAATTTAATTTCAGCAGATGCTTTATCTACCTCAAGTGATAAAGAAGCATTAACTGCCGATGAAATAATTTGATTTTCAAGTTCCGGAATAAAGGAAGTTGATGGTTGAATAGGTTCTTTTGGCGTTGAAATTAATTCTTCCTCTGGAAGCGGTTTTTTTTCTGGCTCTTTAGTAATTCCCTCTTCTGATTTTCGTGTTTCAGTATCTTCTATTTTAATTTCAGGTTTGATGTCCTTCGTTTCTGGCAAAACTTCAGCTGCTGCTTTTACCTGTAATGACTCTTCTTCTTTAATATCGATAACTTTTTCGATTCTCTCAGGAGAAGTGTGTAAGTGCTCATCTGTATCTGAAATTATTAATGATTCAGGTTCTTTTTGTTTAACCTTTACTATTGTTTCATTTACGATGTAATCTTCCTTAGTATCTGGTTTATTTATTAAATGGCGTAAAACTCTGCGGTCAGAAATATATCCAGCTGTTTTTTTAAGTTCTTCTTCGAAATGAATATCTGTGTCGTTTAATAACGCGGAAAGGTATAATAATCGAATATTTGCAGAATAAGGGAAGTCATCTACAAGATTTTTGAGTTCTTTCTTGTATTTAGGATCAACATTAGCAGGATCCAAGATTAGTGTATTGAAAACGTTTTTATTCATTTACCAATCAACTAATACCTGATTATAAACTAAAGCTACTAGTTTCTCTGAAATTGATTCAACAAGATCTTCTTCCTTACTGTTGAAGTCTTCTGTTGATTCAAAATCATCGTAACTAGTAAAAGTCTTGTCAAAATCCTGTTCGCCACTTACGCTGTTTGCATAAGTAATTTTAAAGCTAATTGTTAATCTGTTTAGCGCAACAGTTTCACTACCAGTTCCTTGTACAGGAGTAATCGTGTATTTGGTAATCATGCCTATAAAATGTGCATCACCAATACCGTCTGTGTATTTTAAATTTGATTCATTAGTGAATCTCTTTTGCATTGCGTCTTGAAGAGAAATGGAAAGATTTGGATTCACAATTGAGGCTGAGTTTGAAAAACTTTCGATGCTGAATGTTTCACCTGGGATTTCTCCACCCCGAAATGAATAACTTGGAATTCCAGCACAAGCTGAAACAAGTAAGACAACAAGTATGATTAAAAAATTACGCATTTTATTGTATATCGTATTCTTTGATTTTTCGGTAAAGGGTACGCTCTGATATTCCTAATTCTTGAGCGGCATTTTTTCTTCTACCTCTATGTTTTTCAAGTGCTTTTATAATAAATTCTTTCTCTCTTTCTGCTAAAGATAAGCTTTCCTCTATAACTTCATGGCTGTCTTGAAACTCATCAGCTTGACGGGGAGTAGGGTAAGTATTGGCAATAGGAACGGGGAAATTACTAAAATCTTGTTCTGTTTTAGAGTCACTTGGCAATTGTAATGGAGTAAATGGTTTGTCACCCTCAACGCTCCCTTGATTTCTTATTAACCCAGCAACCACTTGCTTTAAATCACCAAGCTCTTTTTTCATGTCCACCAACGCTTTGTAAAAAAATTCACGTTCTTTCTTTAAATCGCTTTTTTGAGCATCTGTAAAACCTTCATTTTCATTACTTGCTCCTAAAACAACAGGTAAATTAGAGGATGCAGCTCCTGGTAAGTATTTAAGCAGTTGGTTTTTGGAAACCAATCTACTTTCTTCAATCACAGAAATTTGCTCAGCAATATTTTTTAATTGACGAATATTTCCTGGCCATCTATAATTTTCTAGGATACTTTTTGCCTCGTCATCTAATCGTAAAGGAGGCATTCTATATTTTTCTGCTAAATCAACCGAGAATTTTCTAAATAATAAATAGATGTCTTCTTTTCTTTCACGAAGAGAAGGTATTTTAACAGGGATAGTATTTAACCTGTAGTATAAATCCTCTCTAAATTTTCCGGATTTAATTGCTTTCGGAATATCTAAGTTCGTTGCTGCTACAATTCGAACGTTTGTTTTTTGAATTTTGGATGAACCTACTTTGATAAATTCCCCAGCTTCAAGTACTCTTAATAATCGAACTTGCGTATTTAATGGTAATTCTCCAACTTCATCTAAAAAAATGGTTCCTCCATTGGCAACATCAAAATAACCTTTACGATTATCAACAGCACCAGTAAAAGCGCCTTTTTCATGGCCAAAAAGTTCCGAGTCAATAGTTCCGTCTGGAATTGCACCACAGTTAATGGCTATGTATTCGTTGTGTTTACGATTACTTTGAGAGTGTATTATTTTTGAGAAAGCTTCCTTTCCAGACCCACTTTCTCCAGTTACTAAAACAGAGAGATCGGTAGGCGCAACTTGCATTGCTACATCAATAGCGTCATTTAATAACTGTGAGTTACCAATAATACCAAAACGTTGTTTTATTCCAGTTAGCGTTGCGCTCATTCAGCTTAATAATTTACTTTTTCTACTGCTGTTCCTAATAACGTAGCAGAGGTAGAGCTTTCAACCTTTACATTAACGTAGTCTCCAATTTTATAATTTTCTTTTGGGAAAATGATCATTTTATTTTGACTCGTTTTTCCTCTTAATTCGTTTTCACTTCTTTTAGAAACACCTTCAATCAAAACTTCGAATGTTTGACCGATCGTAGCAGCGTGTTGTTCTTTATTAACTTGAGTTTGAATTTCAATTATTTCAGAAAGTCTTTTTTTCTTGATTACTTCAGGTACATCATCTTCAAATTTCTTTTGAGCTAAAGTACCTGGTCTTTCACTGTAGAAAAACATATAAGCTAAATCATATCTTACAGTTTTCATTAAATCAACTGTATCGGCGTGTTCTTTATCAGTCTCAGAACAAAAACCTGTAATGATATCTGTAGAAATAGCACACGTCGGAATTACTTCTCTAATTCTACTCACTTTATCGTTATACCATTCACGGGTGTAAGTACGATTCATTTTCTCTAAAATCCGAGTGTTTCCACTTTGAGCAGGAAGATGAATATAATTACAGATATTTTTATAATCTCTAATGGCAAATAACACATCATCTGTAATGTCCTTAGGATGTGAAGTACTAAATCGAACTCTTAGGTCGGTGGCAACTTTTCCAACCATCACTAAAAGTTTCGCAAAGTCAACAACTTCATCTCTTGGAGCTTCTTTTAAAGCCCTACCTCTTAAATCTTTATTTTCTGACCAACGGTATGAATCAACATTTTGACCAAGCAACATTACTTCTTTATAGCCTTTACTATAAAGATCTTTACACTCATTCAAAATTGAATTCGCATCTCTTGATCGTTCTCTCCCGCGTGTAAATGGAACAACACAAAAAGTACACATATTATCACATCCTCTCATGATGGATACAAATGCTGCGATTCCGTTAGAGTTTATTCGAACGGGTTCGATATCATCATATGTTTCTTCACGAGAAAGTAAAACATTAACGGCTTTTTGTCCGTCTTCAATATCATCAATTAATTCAGGGAGTTTTCGGTAAGAATCAGGTCCGGCAACTAAATCAACTAATTTTTCTTCTTCGAATAATTGACTTTTTAATCTTTCGGCCATGCATCCTAAAATACCGATTTTGACATTTTTCTTTTTCTTGTTATTATGTTTGATGGAGTTCAAACGCTTTCTAACAGTTTCTTCTGCTTTGTCTCTAATAGAGCAAGTATTTAAAAAAACTAAATCAGCATCTTCCATATTAGAAGTAGTTGTATAACCTTCTTTACCTAATACAGAGGCAACAATTTCACTATCAGAGAAATTCATTTGACACCCATAACTTTCGATGTAAAGTTTCTTTCCTACTTTAGTTCCATCGTCTGCATTAAAGTGTAAAACTTCACCTTGACGACTTTCCTCCAATAAATCTTTTTTGTCTCCCATAATTGAAAAATGATTTGTAAAGGTACATTTTAATCAAACAAAGGACAATATGTCATATCGTTAAAAATCATTAACCTTTGAGTTCATAAAAACGGGTTAATTCATTGAGATTTAAAATGAATTTGGATTTTGTGAAATGAAATCCGTTATTTTGCAGATTAAAGAAAAGTGATTTTCTGCGGAAAATAGACATTGTTCTTATTAATATAGATATATAAGTATGGCGAAGAATTTGGTAATTGTAGAGTCACCAGCGAAAGCTAAAACGATAGAAAAGTATTTGGGTAAAGATTACACAGTACGTTCTAGTGTTGGGCATATTAGAGATTTGGTGAAAAAGGGATTGGGAGTTGATACAGAAAACGACTTTGAACCGAATTACGAAATATCTCCGGATAAAAAAACAATAGTTAAAGAACTTAAAGCCTTAGCGAAGAAAGCTGAGATTGTATGGTTAGCGACTGATGAGGATCGCGAAGGAGAAGCTATTTCATGGCATCTACTGGAAGCACTAGATTTGGATGAGTCAAAAACACGAAGAGTTGTTTATAACGAGATTACTGAAGACGCAATTTTAAAAGCGATTAATAATCCAAGAACAATCGACTTTAACTTAGTAAATGCTCAACAAGCAAGAAGAGTTTTAGATCGCTTAGTTGGGTTTGAGCTTTCGCCAGTTTTATGGAGAAAAGTAAAGCCAAGTTTATCTGCTGGAAGAGTTCAATCTGTAGCAGTACGATTAATCGTTGAGCGTGAAAGAGAGATTGAAGGATTTACTTCTGTGAATTCATTCAGAGTAGTTGCTCATTTTGATTTGGATGGCAAATCAGTATTTCAGGCAACATTAACGAAGAACTTAAAATCGGAATCGGAAGCGCAAGCATTCTTGGAAGAAAGTTCTAAGTCTTTATTTAAAGTTGAGAAACTTGAAAAGAGACCTGGAAAGAAAAGTCCAGTTGCTCCATTTACAACCAGTACACTGCAACAGGAAGCGAGTAGGAAACTAGGTTATTCAGTTGGCCAAACAATGTCTATTGCACAAAGATTATATGAAGCCGGTTTGATTACTTATATGAGAACGGATTCTACAAACTTATCTGAGTTTGCGAAGGAAGGGATTAAAAATGAAATAATTAGTTCTTATGGGGTAGAGTACCACAAAGGGCGAGATTATAGGACTAAAAATAAAGACGCACAAGAAGCGCATGAAGCCATTCGTCCTACTACTTTTGATAAACATGAAATTGATGGGGAAAATCAAAACAAGCGTTTATATGAATTGATTTGGAAACGCGCTGTTTCTTCTCAAATGGCTGAAGCTCAATTGGAAAGAACTACAGTTACAATTGATGTGTCTGAATCAAGTTTAAATTTAGTTGCAAAAGGTGAGGTTTTAAAGTTTGACGGTTTTTTAAAGCTTTATATTGAGTCGACTGACGATGAAAATGAAGAAGAAGATGGAATGCTTCCTGATTTATCAGAAGGGCAAGACCTGAACTTGACAAACATGAATGCAAGAGAGCGATTTACACATCATCCAGCGCGTTTTACTGAAGCAAGTTTAGTAAAAGCAATGGAAGAAAGAGGAATCGGTCGCCCGTCTACTTATGCTCCAACAATTTCAACTATTCAAAAAAGAACTTATATTTCTAAAGAAGAAAGGGAAGGGAGAGAAAGAGCATATAAACTAATCACTTTAGAAAACAGTTCTATTAATGCATTTGATAAGACTGAAATTACTGGTGCTGAGAAAAATAAATTATTCCCAACGGATATTGGGATATTGGTTAATGATTTCTTAGTTGAGAATTTCGGTAAAATTATCGATTTCAACTTTACTGCAAATGTTGAGCAACAATTTGATGAAATTGCTAAAGGTGGAAAAGAGTGGAAAGCCATGATTAGTAGTTTTTATAAGCCATTCCATGAAAATGTGGAAGACACTTTAGAAAACTCAGCTAGGATTACAGGAGAAAGATTATTAGGAATAGATCCGAAATCGGGTAAGAATATATATGTAAGAATGGGGCGTTTTGGGGCAATGGCTCAAATTGGAGAAACACCTAAAACAGATGACGACGAAAAACCAAAATATTCTGGTTTAAGAAAAGGTCAATC
Organism: uncultured Flavobacteriales bacterium; assembly: GCA_905182585.1. Taxonomy (GTDB): domain Bacteria; phylum Bacteroidota; class Bacteroidia; order Flavobacteriales_C. The sequence continues at coordinate 8,981 of CAJJCC010000056.1, read as the reverse complement.
TTTAAACTTAATTACGTTTGAAGAAGCGTTAGAGTTATTTAAACTACCGAGGACATTAGGTGAATTAGACGAAAAGCCCGTTAAGGCAGCTGTTGGTCGTTTTGGCCCTTATATTCAAAATGGTTCTTTATTCGCGAGTATTCCTAAAGATGAAGATCCTCTTACAATTAATTTTGAGAGAGCTCTCGAACTGATTGCTGATAAAAAGCAGGCTGATATTGACAAATTTATTAACTCTTTCGACCATGAAGATGGTGAAATTCAGTTGCTAAACGGAAGATGGGGACCTTTCATAAAGCAAAACAAAGTGAATTATAAAATTCCAAAAGATGTTGAAGCGAAAGATTTAACATTAGAGGAAGTTATAAAATTGATGAAAGCAGCACCGAAGAAAAAAGGCGCAGCTAAAAAGAAGGCTCCTGCGAAAAAGGCCCCTGCAAAAAAAGCTCCTGCCAAGAAAAAACCAGTAGCTAAAAAAACTAGTACTAAAGCAAAGACTAAGAAATAATGAGTTTAGGTATTTACTTAAATCCGTTAGACGAACCTCTTTCCGTTTCCAAAAATTGGAAACGGAATACTGTCGGAGAAACAATCACGCACTATAATGATGAGGTGAAATTGTTTGAATATGATATTGCAATTATCGGTGTAATGGAACAACGTGGAAATGTTGGGAACGATGGTTGTGGGTCTGCTCCAAATAGAATACGAGAGAAGCTTTACGAGTTATATAATCGCTTTGATAACAAAGCGAATATTATAGATTTAGGTAATGTATTGGCTGGTAATACTTATAAGGATACTTATTTTGCGCTCACAGCCGTTATCACGGAGTTAGTAAAAAAAGAGGTTATTCCTGTTATTATCGGTGGTAGTCATGATTTGACTTATGCTAATTATCAAGCTTACGAAAACCTTGAACAGGTTGTCAACTTAGTAAATATAGATCGATCAATCGATTTAGGATTAATTGAAGAAGAAATTACAGAAGAAAACTTCATTAATCATATTATAATGCATCAGCCTAATTATCTGTTTAATTTCAGTTCGGTTGGCTATCAAAGTTATTTCGTAGATAAAGATATTGAAGCTATTGTGGAGCGCATGCATTTCGATGCTTATCGACTGGGAGCTGTGCGTGCTGATATTGAGGAAATGGAACCGATTGTAAGAAACGCTGACATTTTGAGTTTTGATGTAAATGCGATCAAAGGTTCTGATTTTTCTGGATATGCTAAATCTAATCCAAACGGATTTTTGAGTGATGAGATTTGTAGAATATCTCGCTACGCAGGCTTATCTGATAAACTTTCTTCATTCGGGTTGTATAATTACAATCCCGTTCATGATTCTACAGGGAATGGAGCGATGTTATTAGCGCAAATGATTTGGTATTTTGTTGAAGGATTTAAAGAGCGAAAGGGAGATTACCCCGTTGCAAGTAAATCCAAATACAAAAAATACCATGTTGCGATGGAGACTGAAGAACATGAACTTATATTTTATAAAAGTGATTTTAGTGGAAGATGGTGGATGGAAGTTCCATTTCCATCGGATCTAAAAAGTAAGTTTATTCGCCATCAAATGGTTCCATGTAGTTATGGTGATTACGAATTAGCATTAAGCGGTGAGGTGCCAGATAGATGGTTCCAAACTTTTGAGAAATTAGTATAAGTTTTATTCAATACTCCTTCCATGCAAGAAATTAAGGATACGTTAATCTCAGATGATCTTTATGAACGAAAGTTCGTATGCGATTTAAGTGCCTGCAAAGGGGCTTGTTGTGTAGACGGAGATAGCGGTGCGCCTTTAAATGAAGATGAATGTTCGATTCTTGATGATATTTACGACGAGGTAAAACCTTACATGCGTGAAGAAGGAATTGCAGAGGTTGAAAAAAACGGAACTTATGTAGTGGATGTTGATGGTGATTTAGTTACTCCATTGGTGAATAATAAAGAATGTGCTTATGTGTATTTCGCTGAAGATGGAGGAACAAGATGCTCAATTGAAGCAGCACATAAAGACGGGAAGGTTGACTGGAAGAAGCCAATTTCATGTGAGTTGTTTCCTGTTAGAATAAAAGAATACGATAGCTTCACAGCTGTTAACGTCCAGTTCTTGGATATTTGTAGTTGTGCTTGTGATCTCGGGAAAAAGTTAGAAATCCCAGTTTATAAATTCTTAAAAGCTCCTCTTACTAAACGATTTGGTGAAGAATGGTACGCTCAGATGGAAAAAATCGGAAATGAAAACAACTAATTGATTTCGAACCGTTGGAAATAGAAACTTCCAGAGATCCTGTTTTATAAAGGTCAATCTGAATGTATATTCAGGCTACAAAAGATTAAAAGGAAAAAATACTAATTTCTTGTCAAACTTTGGAGTTAAAAACCATGTTGGCAGTACTTGATTTTTTTTGTTAAAAAGCTCTTTTTTCTCGCGAAGCAGAAATTAAGTCTGATATTACTTATCTCTTTCAAATTGAATTTTTAAAACATATGCCAGAAGCCTCAACTCCTGACTATTTTTTTCATTAGAAACATTCAGTTTTCTATCCAAGTTGTATTATTTGTTAATAGGTTATGGGGTCATGTTTTTTTAAAAATCCAGACTTGAGCGCAAAAATATAAAAACTCTACTCAGGGATTAAGCTAATTATTTATGATGATGAATTTATACATATCATTAGTGATTTGATTTTTGATGAAATGTCTCTTGATGCTTTGGGAAATGATCGTGGCTTATATGGTGAGTCTAACTATTAAAAAAAATAATCAGTTAGGTACCGTTGACTAGACGTAAATCAAATTTGCGTGTTAATTTATTCCCTTTCCTTAATTATTTTTTTTGAAACAAAATTATATTTACTAGTGTTCTGTTTTTAATGGATATGGACTGGTATCATTAATCTTGTCGATTTTAATTGGATCGAAACTCTATTTTTTCAAGCGATTTAATAAGGATGAGGTTATTAAAAATATGAGCATAAAAAGAAAGGACCCTTTAGAGCTCTTCCTTTTTATGCTCCAAAGATTATTAAACGAAAAAAGGTGTTATTAAATAAAGTGAAAGTTTTTTTTAGTGGAGAGTTTTTTAATAAAAACTAGGGGACGTTTATATAATATTTAAAGAAGCTCACAAACAGGGTTTAATGTATTGACTTTATGTTCAGATTTAATAAATCAAAATTATTATCTGTTTTAAAGTTGCATTTTAAACATTCTTTTTTTTAAAAAGAGTGTGCCAAACTTATTTGTTGTTGTTTTTATTTAGGAATAAAACCTTTTGAATCTGTTTTAAAGACTGATGTTTCGAGAAAGTCAAGTCGACTTTTCAACTGGGAGAGTGTGAATATCAAAACATTAAAACTTATGTTGAGTGGTTATAATTAGTGTAAATTGAACTCCCGCTTAACAGGGAACTTAGTTCTTTTAAAGAAGATGAGGAGAATGAAAAAACAAGTTTATTTCAATGTTAATTTTTTAACATCTGTTGTATAAAGTTGTTGGTTCTATTCACTTAATTAGTTAGCTAGGTTCACCTCTTTTTTTACTTTACTTTTATTGCGTAACATTCATTAATTCAGTATATTACAGTTAATGTTTAAAACTACCTTTTAATGTGGATATTAAAACATTGTTCTGTAGCAAAAAAAGACTCATTTTTGAACTCCGTTATTTTTTAAGGGTAAGATATTTATCCCCGATGATTTTATTTGAAGGGTACATTATATAACAAGATATATTAACAACAAAAACTTTTAGCATGCAGGATAATACTAAAAAATTCACAGAACAAACGCAAGCCGATTTAAGCGAAATATTACCGGCTAATACCCCGGTAAATGATGATACTATTGAACCGATTTTAAAATCAAGTAGTGACAGATTCGTATTATTCCCAATTCAACATGATGATATTTGGGACATGTACAAGAAGCAAGAGGCTTCTATTTGGACGGCTGAAGAAATCGACCTTAGTGGAGATATTATCGACTGGGATAGCAAACTTAATGACAATGAACGTCATTTCATTAAGCATGTTTTAGCCTTTTTCGCAGCAAGTGATGGAATTGTAAATGAAAACTTAGCAGAAAATTTCTTAGCTGAGGTTCAGTATACAGAAGCAAAGTTCTTTTATGGTTTCCAAGTAATGATGGAAAACATTCACTCGGAAACTTATTCTTTATTAATTGACACTTTAATCAAGGATAAAAAAGAAAGAGAATATTTATTCAATGCACTTGAGACTATTGATTGTGTTAAGAAAAAAGCTGATTGGGCTTTAAGATGGATTGACAACGGATCGTTTGCGGAAAGATTAATTGCTTTTGCAGCTGTTGAAGGTATTTTCTTCTCAGGTTCATTCTGTTCTATCTTTTGGTTGAAGAAGAGAGGTTTAATGCCCGGTTTATCATTCTCTAACGAGTTAATTTCTCGTGACGAAGGATTACATTGTGATTTTGCTTGTTTACTATATTCTGAGCATATCGTTAATAAATTAGATCCTGAAGTTGTAACAGGAATTATTACTGATGCAGTAGGGATCGAAAAAGAATTTGTTACAGATGCATTACCAGTTAAATTAATTGGAATGAATGCAGATTTAATGTGTCAATACATTGAATTCTGTGCTGATAGATTGTTGATTGAATTAGGTTGTAAGAAGGTTTACAATGCAACTAATCCTTTTGACTTTATGGAATTAATTTCACTTCAAGGAAAAACGAACTTCTTCGAGAAGAGAGTTGGTGATTACCAAAAAGCTGGAGTTACTTCAAACAAAGAAGACAACGTATTTAAAATCGATGAAGATTTTTAAGCACGAGGCTAACTACTGAATAACTACTTGCAAAAAAGCCATCAGTTATTAACCCCCCAAAAAAACTTAAATCCAGCATGTACGTAATAAAAAGAGACGGAAGAAAAGAATCAGTTAAGTTTGATAAAATCACAGCTCGTGTAAACAAACTGTGTTACGGTTTGGATCCAATTGTAGATTCAACATCAGTAGCTATGAAAGTTATTGAAGGTTTGTACGAAGGAGTAACAACCGAAAAGTTAGATAATTTAGCATCAGAGGTGTCGGCTTCAATGTCAACAAAACATCCTGATTATGGTTATTTAGCATCTAGAATTGCTATTTCAAACTTACACAGAAAGACCAAGAAGTCATTCTCTTCTACAGTAACCGATCTTTTTGAATATATCGATCCTAAAACAAATCAATCAGCAAAGTTAATTGCCGATGATGTTTATGAAATCATTCAGAAAAATGCTGATGTTTTAGATTCAGCTGTTATTCATGATAGAGATTTTGGGTACGATTACTTTGGATTTAAAACATTAGAAAGATCTTATTTATTAAAAATAAACGGTCAAATAGTTGAACGACCTCAGCACATGTTGATGAGAGTTTCAGTTGGAATTCATAAAGATGATATTCAAGCTGCGATTGATACTTACAACTTAATGTCTGAGAGATGGTTTACACATGCTACCCCAACTTTATTTAACGCAGGTACTCCAAAACCACAAATGTCATCATGTTTCCTTTTAACTATGAAGGAAGATAGTATTGACGGTATTTATGACACTTTAAAGCAATGTGCTAAAATTTCACAATCTGCTGGAGGTATTGGCTTATCAATTCATAACGTTCGTGCAACTGGTTCTTATATTAAAGGAACTAATGGTGAGTCGAATGGAATTATTCCAATGTTAAGAGTATTTAATGATACTGCTCGTTATGTTGATCAAGGTGGAGGGAAACGTAAAGGATCTTTCGCAATTTACTTGGAACCATGGCATGCTGATATCTTTGATTTCTTAGATTTAAGAAAAAACCACGGTAAAGAAGAAAGAAGAGCAAGAGATTTATTTTTCGCATTATGGACAAATGATTTGTTCATGCAAAGAGTTGAAGATGATGCTGAATGGACTTTAATGTGTCCAAGTGAATGTCCAGGTTTAGCGGATGTTTATGGAGCCGATTTTGATGCTTTATATACGAAATACGAAAAAGAAGGGAGAGGAAGAAAAACAATTAAAGCACAAGAGCTTTGGTTTGCAATCTTAGAATCTCAAGTTGAAACAGGTACTCCATATATGCTATATAAGGACGCTTGTAATTCAAAATCTAACCAAAAGAATTTAGGTGTAATTAAGTCTTCGAACTTATGTACTGAGATTATTGAGTATACTGCTCCTGATGAAGTAGCTGTTTGTAACTTGGCATCGCTAGCTTTACCAATGTATGTTACTAAAGATGGTAAGTTTGATTTTGATAAGTTATTTGAAGTAACGTATACAGTTACTAATAATTTAAACAAGATTATCGATAATAATTATTACCCAGTTGCTGAGGCAAAAAACTCAAATTTACGTCATCGTCCAATTGGTTTAGGAGTTCAAGGATTAGCGGATACGTTCATTAAAATGAGATTTCCTTTTACATCTGATGAGGCTAAACAGTTGAACAAGGATATTTTTGAAACAATCTATTTTGCTGGTTTAACAGCATCTAAAGATTTAGCTAAAATTGATGGTCCTTACCAAACATTTAAAGGTTCGCCAGCATCTGAAGGAATACTTCAGTTTGATATGTGGGGAGTTCAACCATCAACAAGATGGGAATGGGATGTTTTAAAAGAAGAAGTGATTGAGCATGGTATTAGAAACTCGTTATTATTAGCGCCTATGCCAACTGCATCAACTTCACAAATTTTAGGAAATAATGAGTGTTTTGAGCCATATACTTCAAACATTTATTCAAGAAGAACATTGTCTGGTGAATTTGCTGTAATTAACAAGCACTTATTAAGAGATTTGACAAAGTTAGGTTTATGGAATGATGATATGAAGAACAGATTGATCGCGGCTAACGGATCGATTCAAGACTTCCCTGAAATACCGGAAAACATTAAAGAACTTTATAAAACTGTTTGGGAAATCAAACAAAAAGATATCTTGGATATGGCAGCCGATCGTGGTGCTTATATCGATCAATCTCAGTCATTAAATATTTTCATGGATGCACCAAATTTTGGTAAGTTAACGTCTATGCATTTCTACGCTTGGAAGAAAGGGTTAAAAACAGGTATGTACTACTTAAGAACTAAAGCAGCAACTGATGCTATTAAGTTTACAGTAGATAAAACGGCTTTAGGTGCTAAACCAGAAGCTGTAACTGCCGAACAAAGAGAAGCTGAAATTGCATGTTCAATTGACAATCCAGATGATTGTGAAGCATGTGGATCTTAAAACGACCAATAACTCACTTGTTATTAGTGAAAACAGAGTATTCTCCAAATACTATATTTAAAAGGTTCCTCGTTGTATAACGAGGAACCTTTTTTTTATCTATGTTTAAAAGAAAGTGATGGTTGCAATTATTCACTGCGGTGAATGGCTAAAAAATGTTATTTTTGAATCATGTCTATTTTTGACCACTTAGGTAAATACTATATATTGATGTCTCAAGCTTTTGCAAAGCCTGATAAGTTTAAGGTAGTGTGGAAAAGAGTGATTGATGAAATGGAGTCTATAGGTTTAGGTTCACTACCAATTGTTGGGATTTTGTCAATTTTTATGGGAGCAGTTACTCTGCTTCAGATGGCTTATAATTTCAGTAATCCATTAGTTCCTGTTTATACAGAAGGATTGGCAACAAGAGATACTATGATTTTGGAGTTTGCTCCAACTATTATTTCACTGATTTTAGCGGGTAAAGTAGGAAGTTCCATTGCAGGTAATTTAGGGACAATGAAAGTAACCGAGCAAATTGATGCTTTGGAAATCATGGGAGTTAATCCTAAGAGTTATTTAATCATGCCGAAGATTGTTGCTGCGTTATTTGTTTTTCCGTTTATTGTTATTGTTTCTATTTTTTTAGGTGTTACAGGTGGTTATATTGCTTCATTATTAACGGGAACGGTTTCCATTGAGAATTATGTTTTTGGAATTAAATTCGATTTTGAACCTTTTTATATCACTTACGCCCTAATTAAAGCCGAGTTCTTTGCTTTAATTATTACCTCGATTGCTTCATATCAAGGGTTTTTAACCTCTGGTGGAGCAAAAGAAGTAGGAGATAGTGGAACAAGAGCTGTTGTTTATAGCTGTATAATAATACTATTGTTTGATCTTATTTTAACTCAATTACTTTTAACTGTTTAAAATGATTGCAGTAAAAAACATATCAAAATCCTTTGGAACCAAAAATGTTCTTCAAGACATTAATCTTACGCTTGAAAGAGGTAAGGTTAATATGATTATTGGTAAAAGTGGTGCCGGTAAATCTGTACTGCTGAAATGTTTAGTAGGATTATTTGACGTAGATGCGGGTTCTATTTTATATGATGAACGCCCGTTCTCTGAAATGGGTTACCAAGCAAAAAAAAAGGTAAGGCAAGAAGTTGGAATGTTGTTTCAAGGGTCTGCTTTATTCGATTCCAAATCGGTTATTGAGAACGTTATGTTTCCATTAACGATCTTTTCTGATAAATCCGCAGAAGAGATTAAAGAGAGAGCAATATTTTGTTTAAGACGTGTTAAAATCGATGAGGCTGCAGATGATTTATTTCCTGCTGAAATATCAGGTGGAATGCAAAAACGTGTTGCAATCGCACGTGCAATTGCTTTACAGCCTAGGTATTTGTTTTGTGATGAACCAAATTCTGGTTTAGATCCGCAAACATCTATTATTATCGATAATTTGATCAGAGAAATTACGGAAGAGTTTGATATTACAACTATTGTTATCTCTCACGATATGAATAGTGTAATGGAAATTTCGGATACTATTTCATTTATTCACCAAGGTCAGAAATGGTGGGAAGGTTCTCGAGATGATATTATGAATACAGAGAATCAAGAGGTTGTTGATTTCGTATACGCTTCCAATTTCATGAAAGCATTAAGAGCTTCATTTACAAAAAAATCATAACTTTTATAAAAGAAATAAGCCCTCAATCTAGG
>CAJJCC010000055.1 GCA_905182585.1 uncultured Flavobacteriales bacterium | reverse complement strand
CAGAAGCTGTCAACTTAAAGAATGATGTTGTTGTCGAAGATGATAACTTTGTAAAAAGAATGGATTTAAACAGAAAGGATAAATTATTATTTACCCAAGATTCTAAATCTGGAATTTTTTTTTGCAAGCCAAACCTTAAAAACGATTAAATTAAATACTAATCCTCATGCAAATGACTAAATTATTGAATGTAAACTTTTTAGATATTTATAACCCAGATTTAATGGGCAATTTTATTACAATTTAGCAAATGAAATAAATAAGGGATTACCTAGCAGGATTTATATTCTCTATTTATTATTTTTAATAGCTAAGAAATAAATCCCATCAAAACTCTCTTTACGTCTTAATTCAAATCTCAAATAATCGAAAGATTTGCAACAAAAAAACGGTCATACACCTTTAAATTGCACAATATAATTAGTTACATTTTCACCTCTTGAATAAAAAATAAGAGTTGAAAAATTTCCTGCTATTTGTGGAGCTGCAGTTTTAAAAAATCCAAACGCATTATGCTGCCTTATTAGCTTGATGTCAATTTCATTGCCTTTTCCTTCCACCTCCTTCCATGTAAAGAGGTGGATAAGATACCGTAATGAAAGAACAATCCTTAGACTCAATGGAAATTGAATAATACCCAACTTCATCGGACACTACCGATACTTTATCTTCCGGACTAGTCAAATTATAGAGAGTATAATAACTCAGCTGGAGCTCCCAAAATGGTTTAGCCTGTTTTATTATCTAAAAAACATCTAGAGAATGAAACAACTATTACCATACAAAAATCTGACTACAAGACTATTAAAGTAAGACTAATTACATTTCTCATGCTTTTCGTCGTCATTTTTTTCTTCATTCAAGGTTATCCCAAATCATTAAAATTTCTAATTAAATCATACACTACGAAAATATTTTCTTCCATTTTTTTCGCAAAAAAAATAATTAGAAGCTCCTTTGTATGACCAAATTAAATAAAGCTCTCACGTCAATTAATAAAGCATCCCATAACAAACATCAAAGCTCAAACTTAATCCCTTGAGCCAAGGGTAAACCCTCACCGTAATTCAAAGTACAAGTCTGTCTTCGCATATATGCTTTCCAAGCATCAGAACCAGATTCTCTTCCACCACCTGTTTCTTTTTCGCCACCAAACGCACCTCCAATTTCGGCCCCCGATGTTCCGATATTTACGTTAGCTATACCACAATCCGAACCAGCTACTGATAAGAACTTTTCGCTTTCTCTAATGTTCAAAGTGAAAATAGAAGATGATAATCCTTGGGGCACATTATTTTGTATTTCGAACGCTTCCTCAATTGTTGAGTACTTCATCACATATAATATTGGCGCAAATGTTTCGTGTTTAACCATTTTCAGATCGCTTTTAGCTTCTATAATTGTGGGTTTAATATAACAACCAGATTTAAACTTTTCGCCTGATAATACTTCATTACCTGATAATACTTTTCCTCCTTGGCTTATCGCTTGTTTTATTGTTTTTTGATATGCTTTTACCGCATCCTTATCAATCAGCGGTCCAACATGATTAGCTTCATTCAAAGGTGATCCAATTTTTAATTGACCATAAGCCTTTACCAATTTCTCAATCATTGAATCATATTGTGACTCATGAATAATTAATCTTCTAGTAGATGTGCATCGTTGTCCGCAAGTTCCAACAGCACCAAAAACTACAGCTGGGACAGCATGCGATAAATCGGCATTTTGTGAAATTATAACAGCATTATTTCCGCCCAATTCCAAAATAGTCTTGCCTAATCTAGCTGCAACTATTTTAGCTATACTTTTCCCCATTCGAGTAGAACCTGTTGCCGAAACTAGGGCTACTCTTGGATTTGAAGCCATTTGCGCTCCTATATCTCTCCCTCCAATAATTACAGAGCAAATTCCTTCAGGTAGTTTATTCTTTTTAATCACCTTCTTCATTATTTCCTGACAAGCTAATGCGGTAAACGGCGTTTTTTCCGATGGTTTCCAAATACAAACATTTCCACTAACCCATGCCAAAGCTGTATTCCAAGCCCAAACAGCTACTGGGAAATTAAAAGCAGAGATAATCCCAACAACTCCCAAAGGATGCCATTGCTCCATCATTCGGTGCTCTGGCCGCTCGGAATGCATTTGCAGTCCGTATAACTGACGAGATAAGCCTACTGCAAAGTCACAGATATCAATCATCTCTTGCACTTCCCCCAATCCTTCTTGTAAGCTTTTACCCATTTCATAACTTACCAATTCTCCCAAGGCTTGTTTTTGCTTTCTTAAACCTTCACCAAACTGACGAACAACTTCACCACGTTGAGGAGCAGGCATTAGCCGCCATTCCTTAAAAGCAGATTCGGCTTTTTTAATAACCTTATCAAAATCAGCCGAAGAACCGCCTTTTACACGTCCTATATTCTTTCCATCTACAGGGGATTTAATTGAAAAGGTATCTCCGCCTCCTTTCCAACTTTTATGACCTGCACTCACTCCTTGAAAGGGAGATTTTATATTATTTTTAATTAGAATATCTTTCATATTAACTAGGGTTTTACTGTGAAATTATTTAGCAGAGATCAATAATAAAAAGGATCATCTACCCGTATCACCTTTTTCATATAGACCACCACTTTTTGTTTTCTTAAAGGCTTCAAACGAAATTTCCTCTTGCTTAATAAAACCCTTGTTTGGCAAGTCACCTTTATCAACCATTTCAATCACGGCAGTAATAGAAGCGGCAGTTGTCCATGAAATAGCCCTCCATTCCTGCCCTTCAATTTCCATTGGAAAAAAAGCTTTATAATATTCGTTTCTAAAAAGTTTTTCATTTTTCCAGCCTTCAACAACAGCATAAATGTAAACCACATCTTCTTTTACAGGCGGTTTAGCATTTTCGAGAATTTTAGTTAAAGTCTCTTTGTCATCCTTCATTATTAATTCGCTAATTAAAAACTTCATTAGTTTCCCGTGGCCAGGATACCTTATCGATTTATAATTCAGGGTATCTACCTTTCCTTCATAGGTTTCGCACATTGTACCAAGTCCCCCAGAAGTTGTGAAGGCCTCAAATTCAAGACCTCCAATATTTATGTATTCAAAACCATTTAAAGATGTCACCATTTTCCGTTCTCCGTGATGAATTGCTTCTGCATCATTTATGTACTCATTAATTACACCAGCCGGAGACCATGTGAAGGAATATGCCATTTGCCCATTGGGATAACGCGGCAATGCCCCTACTCTTAATTCTATATCTCTAACTTTTGTAAATTCATTTGCTAAATTAGCACCAATAATCCCAATCACTCCAGGCGCCAAGCCACACTGAGGAGCCATTACCCCTTTTGATGTTTTACTTAATTCTCGAATATAATTGGTGGTTTCTATGTCCTCTGTAAGGTCGAAATAATGAATTCCTAAATCATGAGCAATCTTAGCAATTGCTTTATTTAAAAAATATGGAAGAGCCGAAACAACGGCTTCATTCTCCTTTAAAAGATTCGTCATGAACTCAACATCAGTTACATCTCCTTCAATCACTTTAAAAGGTAATTGGAAATCATAATGTGGTTTTTGCCTATCTACTCCTACTACTTCATATTGCTTACTCAACAATACGCCAACTAAAGTCCCCACTTTCCCTAAACCTAAAGCAACTATCTTTTTCATGTCTTTTCTTTTAAAAAGTTAATAATCTACCCCACTGTTTTACGCTCTTTTTTTTATTTGATCTAGGTTCGTGCTCTCGAATATTTTATCAGCGTTACCAACCTCGAAACCTTCCCGGCGATGTTCTCTTTTTATTTCTTTTATAGGTAATCCTTCAAACTTCTTTAATACCTTCCGTTCACAAAACTCAACGTAACTCCCAGCAATTTCATGATATTCACCATTGGCAAATTTGGCATTGCATAACTGGGAAACCGTTGAACTTTGGATTAAAAATCCATCTGCACTTTTTTTGACTATCCCACCAGAATCATTAAGGATTACCCCAATTGATTTTAAAAAAAAATTAAACTTCTCAAGCGTATTATACCCCTCTTTTAAATCATGAACAGAAATGGTATAATGATTCAAATAATACCGATTATAAATCACCCAAGCAGCATATTCACTTTCTTTTTGAAGAATTTTAAAATCCTCCCAAGTTGGAGCACTCCATAAAGGGGAATGTAAAAATTGATCAACCGCTCTTGCGTTATCCAGGTTTAATTCATCAACGGGGTCTGTAATTATGTCCTTAGTATACTTTCCTATTATTTGTTGAATTCCAACCGTCAATTCATTAACCCTTAGTTCACTAATGAAAATCCTAGGTAAACTGGCCTCAGGCGGTGAATACCATCTTGCATTTAATTTTTTGGCTTCAAAATTAAAATCATCTTCAACTTTATATCCATAATGGACAAATATCTTCTCAAAAGATTGAATACCAAGATTGGGCAAACCCATTGTCCTAAAAGCAATGTGATCATTACTAATATCTTCTTCTTTTTCGATTACGTTCTGATCAATCAGGGCTTGTGTTACCTTTGATACATCCGGAACTCGCTTTTTGTATCTGCGCATTAACCCTTCTAAAACTTCATATATTGGATTCATGTATTACCAGATTTGGTTAGTACTATATAAATAAACCCTAAATTCAATAAAATGTTTCATCACCTATGAAGCAATAAACCTTTAAAAACACAAAAGCACCTGAGGTAACTCAGGTGCTTTTGTGTTTTTAAAGGTTTATTTTTGTGATTAATTTGATGAAATTTCTTGATCAATTTTTGTTTTGTACAGTCTACAATAGGAATTGAAAATCTCATTTGCTTGATCTAAGCCCAAAATGTAGGCTTTTTTTAAATCATAGCAAGCATCATAAGAATATCTAAATCTTGCTTTTGCCAAAGCTCTATTAAAGTAAGCAATCGGCTGATTATCATTTAATTTTATAGCCATATCATAATCTGAAATAGCTTCAACACTTAACCCTAACATACCGTAATACACTCCACGCTGTAAAAAAGCTTTAGGATTCACACTGTCTTGTGCTATATATTTATCCATGTGTGCAATCTTAGCATTATAATCGTTTCTTAAAGAATCCGATAAATCATTATTATAATATTTTTGAATTTTAGACTGAGCTGAATCTATTTTAGATTGTTGTGCATTTATAAATCCAAAAGCAAAAAGAAGTAAATAAAGTATAAAAAATTTCATAAACCTACGTTAACTCGTATAGTATTAAAAGGCACGCGATGAGATATGGTTAAATCAAAACAAATCGATTCATTAACGATGCTAATTATTTTGGAACCGTGAGCGTATCGCTATTTAATTTTGCCATGTGCCTTCCACATTGTTGCATCATTAATGTATTGGCTTGCATTAGCCCTAAATCCCGAGATTTCTTCAAATCTAAACAGGCATCGTAAGTGTAAAAGAATCTTGCTTTACTTAATGCTCTGTTGTAGTAAATAATTGGTTGATCATCACTAATTAATAAAGCTCTGTCGTAATCCTTAATCGCTTGGACATGCAACCCTAATGTTGCCCAGTAAGAACCTCTATTTATATAAGCACTTATATTAGATGTGTCCTCTTGAATTTGCTGAGAAAAAATCTCAATAATAGCTTTTGCCTGTGCTCTTTCTGCTTCTGTTAAGTCTAAACTAAACAAATCACTAACATCATAATCAACAGAAGTCTTAATTTTCTGATCACTAACAGTTGTAGAGGTGTCAATATCAACCCCACCTTCTTTTTCTTCGTAGGAATTTAACTTAGGTATGAATACTTTTTGAGCAGTCGCACCAAGTCCGAAAACAGAAAGCAATAAAATTAGTAAAGTTTTATTCAAAGTAAACTCAACGTGTTTCAAAAGTATTTGTTTCAAAATCATACTTAATTTGTATTCAATTATTACGAATTCTCACCGTCAATAAATTGGTTAAAATAGTATTTATAATTATCCTTTAAAAAGAACAAATATAGTAATAGATGAATAAATATTGTACTAATAAAAGTGTCTAGTGAAATAAAAAGAGAAAAAGGATTAATTATATCTAATTTTTTGTCCAATTCTTAATGTCTTCTTCTTATTGATACCATTTAATCTACATATTCTGCTAATTGAAACTCCATAACGTTTTGAGATTCGCCATAAACTATCTCCATTTCGCACACGATGATATTTTATTTTACGAACCTCTTTTAGAAAAATGAAATTCTCTGCATCTAATGCTAATGATTGATTCTTAATTTTGAAGGTAGAGTCATTTATTTCAAAAACATCATGTGGATTTAAGGGTTCACCTAAGTATCTTGTTTCAAAATGTAGATGACTTCCTGAACTTCTTCCTGTATTCCCTCCAAGCCCTAAAATTTCTCCAGCAGCTAACTTATCTCCTTCAATTACAATTCTTTTGCTTAAATGGGCATACAAGGTCTCCAATCCATTTTCATGGCGAATGACAATTACATTTCCATACGTAGAACTGTATCTAGCAATACGTACCATCCCATCAAATGCATTTCTAACGCTATCTCCAGTCTGTAATTTAATATCTACACCGTAATGCGGCCTTGAGCCTCTCCATCCAAAATCAGAGGTTAATCTACCCACCCAAGGACTTCCAAAGTCACAGCTATCATGTGCTACTTGTAAAAGTGTTGTGTCTTGTTTTTTCGTTTGATCAACCTTTAATCCCCAAATCTTTTTTTGATCAAACCCACAATACAAATCAAAAGCGGGAATATTAAATAAACTGTCGTTGATATTCCAAATAGATGGCTTCATTTCAACTGGGGCAACCTCGGCTTCAACTACGGGGGGAATACTTACTGAATCGGGGGCCGACAGACATATAAAGCCAATAAACAAACCTAAACAAAAAAGTATTCCTTTTAACATGCCTCAAAAATAAATTAGATAGGTAAATGGAATCAAAGTAATCCTTATAGTTTTACACACTTCATTTTTCACAGCAAAAAAAATCGTTAAACACCCAAGGTATTTAACGATTTTCTTAGCAGGTTATGATTCTTATTTCTTTACAATCCTTTTTGAAATCGCAACGCTTTCAGTTTCTACTTTTAGTATATAAACACCTGATCCCAATTCATGTCCAAATTGAACTTCTCCATCCTTAAAGTTCATTTTTGAAACTAAAGCTCCTCTCAAATCTACAATCTCTAATACTCCTGATTCTAAACTAAAAAAGTTAAACTCATTTGTTGAAGGGTTGGGGTAAACTCCAAAAGACTCTTTATTCAATACTTCAGAACTTACCGTTAAACAAGCTTTCGTATTTGTTGGATCAACTACAACCGTAACGGGTACTTTCCTACATTCCTTACCTGCAGAAATTTTCATATTTGTAAACAAGCCATAATTAGTACTTGCTCCATAAGGTCCTGACCATTTTTCATAACAAAATTTTTCAGAAGAAATCACACCTGCGATTATGAAGTCCGAGGGAGCTTGTGTACCATCCATAACTAGACTCACAGAAGAACCAACTGCATTAACATAATAGGTACCTGGAGTAATCCCCATCCAATCTAAAGAAACTTCCTGAGTTCCTCCTGAAACAGAAAAAGATTTTGCCTCTAAAACAGTTTCAGATTCATTTAATAAATTCAGTTTAAGAGTTCCAGCTGAAGAAGGGTTTAAAGATATTTTAAGAATGGATAATTCTGACAACACTTCAATTTTAGTGGCATAATTAGTTACCGAAACAGGCCAACCACCTGATGCAATAGGTTTTAAGGTAGTATATTCTGTTAGAGCAGAACCAGCTCCTCCCATCCAATAAGTTATAGTGTTATTTATAATAACTGAGTATTCTTGATCCGTAACTAATGGAGTTGGTGATGATTCTGAACTATACCATTTCACGGTTTCGTTAGCGACCAATGTGGCTTCCATTCCAGAATTACATACAGTATCATTATTCGCATAAGGGACTTCTGAAGTAACTGTTGTACTCGCACTAACAGCGGAACAACCTGTAGCCGAAGCAGTCACTTTATATGTACCGCCTCTTTTTGCTACAAAAGAGGATCCCGTTTCACCAGCAATCACGACATTATCGCGTTTCCATGTTATTGTTCTACCAACTGGGCTAATTCCAGCGTCTAAAGTAATACTAGCCGGATCACATAATTCATAAGGTCCTCCTAAATTTGGAGATTCTAAAGTTCCTGTAATTTCAATGTCGTCTGATGAATTACATCCATTTTCCCAAACCTCTAAAGTGTAAATACCTGCCGAGGTTACATCATAAGTATTTGCCGTTGATGATTTGTCTATTAAGGTTTGAATACCTTTTTTCCATGTAAAGGTTCTTCCTGATACGGCTACGACACCACCATCTAATTGTAAATTTGCAACACCACAAATACTTTGATCTGATCCTAAATCAGGTTGAGGCGCATCACAACCATATGGACTCATTGCGTCAGCTAAAGCTTTTAATAAGGAATATTCATCAAATCGATCATAAGTGACTTCCCAAATTAAAACTCCAGCCCCACCTGTACCCATAATATAATCTACTTTTTGTTTTAATAATGGCGCACCATTGTAATAGTAATCGCCACTGTTATTTTGATTAAAATACTTAGCGGGGTCTGATTCTGATATTTTTCCATAGGTAATATTGTAAAAACCACCAGGTGGTAGAGCTCTTGAAGTTTTATGACGAGCATAAAACGGAACACCTAAAATAATTTTTTCAATTGCACACCCTTTACTTACCCAATCATTCACATTATTCACTCCATCTGCATAAGATGAATGATTATTATCCCCCGAAATATTTCGGCCAATGTCGTAAGACATCACATTTAAATAATCAATATATTGAAATGCATCTGCTGAACAATAATCTGTGTGATACACACCTTGAGCACCAACAGATGGTGTTTCACCTCCAACGGCTATTGCAATTTTCCATTCATCCCTCTTCCCTCTTGATAAAAACTCATCATGAACTGCTTTTAATATGTTCACTTGCGATATTTGTGCACTTGCTGTCTTAGGGAATTCCCAGTCTAAATCCCAGCCTTTCATACCTGTAGATTCTAATATATCAGCAATTTCTTTAGCATAATTTGCTGCTGCTGTAGGGTTCTTACCTAAAGTCTCAAACATACCTGAATTGGTTGCTCCTCCAGAAGAGAAATGTAAATCCACTCCATTATCAATACATTTTTGACGAATAGTTTCAAATAATGTCAAACTAAATGGATCGGGCAAATCACCGTTTGAATCCGGTGTTATAAACCCATAAATAAAATCAGTCATATCA
Source organism: uncultured Flavobacteriales bacterium (assembly GCA_905182585.1). Classification (GTDB taxonomy): domain Bacteria; phylum Bacteroidota; class Bacteroidia; order Flavobacteriales_C. Next base: position 19,208 of record CAJJCC010000055.1, on the reverse strand, counting down.
CCCCAGTTCATCAAACCTGTTCTAGCTGAAGCCTCAGCAAGGTTAACATCCATATAACCAACTACTTTTTGAGCAGTTGAGGAATTAAAGGTAAAGGCAATAAAAAATAATATTAATAATCTTTTTAAGTTTTTCATTACGCGCTTTTAACCACCATCCAATAAAGAAGGTGAAATAAATAAAAAATATAAAAACTTTACTGAATTTGGTAATAAGGTAAAGTTGTTAGTCTAACCTAATTTAAAGTATTTCGATTTAGAAACAAAAAAACATGGCACTCCAATTTCTTGTTTTAGACAAACACCTAATTTGATTTTGACAAACTTCAATTTTATATCGATGAAATTATCTGATGATAACCTCATCCATAAAAATCCAAGCCGGTCTGCCATCTCCGTTAAAACCAGCAGGTATAATTTGATTCGCTACAATTACTTTCACAAATCGAACTTCGGCAGGTGTATGAACCTTAAACTGAACGATAGGTCGACCTGTTTTCCTTTTAGCTAATGAACCAATTACAGAAAAAGCTTTATTATCTACTGATCCTAGTACAATCATTTTTTGAGGATGATGAATCCAATCATTTACTTTATTGTTAAAATTGATTGAAACTGAATTAATCTTTTGAATTGAATCTAAATCAATAATAAATTCTACATCATTTCCTTCATAACCTAACCATTCTCCATCAGCGTAAGAGTTCGTGAATTCTATACCATTAACCAATGTCTGCTCCTTAAATTCAAGAGCGTACTTATCACTTGGAATAGTAATAAAATCTAACCTCTTCCCTATTCCTTTGTGTATAATAAATTCCTTTTCTGAAATCACTCCGGCATAAATACCATTCTTCACAGGAACAGCTTTAATCACTTGTCCTTTAACGTACTCAAAAGGTTTATTATAAATTAAAGAATCTGGTGACGGATCAGAACCGTCGGTTGAATATGCAATTTGAATAGCATCATTCTTCGCTGTTAATTTCACCAATAAATTTCCCTTTTTATTTATTCCAGCCTGACTAATAAACACTTCATGAAACCTATTTTCGTTTATTGTAGATAAACCTTTGTTCATTGAACCATATTCTAGTAATGAATCTTTCGGGACCTCCCCCCAAGTTGTAAACATATGCCCCAACATATTAGAGTCTTGTTTAGCATAAGAATAACGTATAAAGGCATTTGCAGCTTCAGCATCCTTCCAAGAAGATGGTAAAACTCTAAAACCTTTCTTTAAAAATAAATCGACCGATGGGTATTCATTTTGAGTTAGGTAATGCCAGTCACAAATAATAATATCTTTTGGAACACTATCGATCGCTAAAAAAGTGCCGTTCATTGATGCCTCCCAACTACCATAACCATACTTACTAGCATCAATAAGTCGATCACCCCAGATGTATAATTGTTTTCCTTGCTTCTTTGTAAAATAATCATGAAATTCTCTTACTACTTTTCCATATAAAAAAGCAGGATCCATTCCTTTTGTACTCGGAGACTTTGAACTTCCCAAAAGAAAAACCTCATCCATTCCTAAATGAATTCCTTCAGCATTAAAGGCTTCAATTATTTCATCAATCATTGGGAAAACAATCTCATTTACTTTAGGGTTCATCACATCCCATTCTCTACAGTACAGTGAATCGTTATTGGGATAAGCTCCAGGGGTTAAATCCAGTTCAGGATAAACAGTTAGCAATTTCAATGTGTTTTCCGCCCATGATTGATGTCCTAAACTTTGAAATTGAGGTATTATCCTAATTCCATAATTCGAACAGATATTCGCCAATTTCCGAGCTCCGCTTTTAGTAATTACGTTTTCGGTTTGTTGTAATTCGGGATGAGACTTGAATTTGAAATGATAATCAATTTCTAAAAAAATAGTGTTGATTCCTTTTTGCGCTAACGAATCAATTTGCCCGGACAACTGCATCAAATCTTCATTTGTATTATAGTCTAACAAATGGATGCTTTTAATTTGTTGCGCTTTGGAAACAAACGCGATTAATACTGCCAATAGGAATAACACCTTTTTCATCTCTAGAAAACTTTAGAAGACAAAAATGCAATTTAATCTGAGATAAAAACAAGAAAGTAGTAGGACAAGGTTTGGACAATTTCACTCCTCTTTCTTTTCAGGAACAGGATCGTACCCAGAAGTCCCCCATGGATGACACCTTGACAATCGTTTGATTCCCATCCAAACGCCTTTAAATGGCCCCCAAATATTAATAGATTGGATTGTATAGCTAGAACAAGTTGGCTGATGGCGACATGAAGACGGAAACCAAGGACTTATTAATCCTTGATATATTCTCACTAAAAAAATAAAAAGTTTTGAAAACAACTTCATGCCTTAAAGTTAAGCATTGCTCATAACTGGAAACAATTAAAAACAAACCTTAATTATGGTAGAGTTTAAAAAAATTTATGATGTCTAACGCAGGCACTCTATTATCAACACTGTCCAACATCAAATCTAAAAGATTGCTTACTGCAAATGGATTTAGTCCAAGTTTAAATCCAATATCCTTACAGAATTTTAATTCTTCTGGAGCTAAATATCCATCAATTTTTATGACCAATAAAAAAGTGTAAAACAACACAATCCTTTGATCCTCTTCTTTAGGGGGATGAAAATCGACCTCTTGCCCGAGCAATCCGTCAATATCGATTTTTGTAATATTAAGTTTCTTCCCAATCTTATAAATAAAGTCCATTTCAATTTCGGACTCCACATGATCAACTCTTGTTAGAGTTAATAGATTGTGAAGTAGACTCAACTTTTCGTTATAGTTTAAATTATTCATTATACGTTGTTTTCGTAAACTACCTCCGTAGCTATTTGTATTAACGTAATTATTTGATTTAAGGTTACTTACCAAAAAAACTAAGGCAGTTTTATGAGCGCCTCAGCAAACCATTTAGCCATTGCAACCCTATTATCTACAACCGTAAACCTTTTCTGATCCTTAGGATTCTGAATGTTCCCCAACTCTATATAAACACCTGTTGGTAAAGCCTCTCTTAACATATGAAGGTTTCTTGGTTTTACGGTTCCTTTGTAACCTCTTCCTTTTTGGTATTCGCTATATTTTGATTTCACAGTAGAGTACATCGTTTTAGCGAGATTCTTACCTTTTTTACTTTTAGAATAATAGTAAAAAAACATGTCTACTCTACTTCCTTCACTCCTAGAATCTACATGAACAACAACCATTCTTTGATAAGTCACACCTTCTTTTTTGTGTTTTCGATACAACGTATTAATAGAACTAACTCGCTGATTTAAACGTTTAACCTGATTCAAAGGCATTTTTTTGTTCGGATACGTAACCTCGTCCTTGTCACATTTCAATAGAGATATATCTCGAATCCCATCGTTCTTATCTCTTGTAATGATGTAAACCGTGGCTCCTTTTTCAATCAACCTTCGTCCTAATCTTAAAACAACATCATAAGCATATTCATCTTCACAAATAGATTGTCCCTGACATTTACCAACCGCGCCAGGATCTGGCCCGCCATGGCCACTAACCAAATAGTAAACCCTACCTTTTAATTTGGCAGATGTTATTTTAATGTCTTTATATTTTTTCCCGAAAATATCGTAAGAAACCATTTTTTTTTCAACGATTGGGTGATTTACCACTGGCTTGATTTCCTTCTCTTGTTTTTCATAGCAAGATTTCAAAAAATAAGGAATCCATAAAGCACCACCTCTTGCATAACCTTTGCTTTTTAAAGATGTTTTTACAATTTTCTCATTCCATTTTTGAATGGATTTTGCCTGATCATAATTCGTAATCCCAATTGTACCACGAATACTCTTCCCATTGTACTTATAAACCTGAATAGGTAATTTATATGACTTTCCTTTTATTAAATACTGATGCTCAGTCATTGAATTAAGCACCAAAAACTTGTCTTTACTGCATTGATCCGATAAGTTGTATTTTTTCAACAATAAAATTCGATTATCGCCAGCCTTCGCTGAAACCGTAAGCCATTTCTGAGCAGAAACAAGCTGAACAGAAAATAATAAAATTAATAATAAGCGCATAATTCAAATTTAAAAATTTGTTTAAACCCTCAGATGCCGAATTAAATAATTGTATTAAAAAAAAGCTGTTGATTGTGAAAACGCTTCTTCTGATTAATAAATAAAAAACCGATTAATAAGGACTTTTTAATTTATTATCTAATGTTTTTAACCCTCTTAAAAACATTGTTTCTAATTGAGATTTTGCGTCAAAAATATACAGCATAAGATTCCCCTCAAAATCCATACTCCAGTTTATAGTTGTCCCATTTTCACTCGGTGATATTTCAAATAAATAAGTTAAAGGTTCGACTTTTTGAATACCCACTTTCATTTCAATCCTATTTTCACCTATGTTTTCGACCGAATAAAACCCAACGATTGTTTCCGTTGAATCTGTTAAATCTAAGGTTTTAACACCGTTCCGCTCCGTTATATTTAAAGTTACTGAAGAATCAACAATTGTTTTAGGATCCCAAGTTGGAAAATTTGATACGTCAGACACATAATTCATAACCTCTTTAGGAGAGGCGCTTAATTCATAGCGAACACTTGGTTTAATGTCTACTTTAATAAAAGTTATAATCACAGCAAATAAAACAAAACCTAACACCGAAAACCCTAAAATCCTTTTAATCACAATTGTAAATTTTCCACAAAGATAAGTATAGTTAATAGTTATAAGAATGATTAACTTTGCAGCATGTTAAATGTAATTCTTAAGTCAGGGAAAGATGCTTCTCCAAGAAGGTTTCACCCATGGATTTTTTCAGGAGCTATTAAAAAAATCAAATCTGCTGCGGGGCAAGATGCCGAGCCGCAAGAAGGAGATTTAGTTAGAGTAACTAGTAACAAGGGGGAGTTTTTAGGTACTGGTCATTACCAAAATGGATCTATTGCTATTCGAATTTTATCGTTCCAAGATATTGAAATTGATGAAGACTTTTGGACAAATAGAATTCAGGAAGCTTACGAATTAAGACAACAAATTCACCTTACCGACAACAAGTCTACAAACATATATCGCTTGATTCATGCAGAGGGTGATGGTTTACCTGGTTTAATTTTAGATTATTACGCAGGAACGGTTGTTATTCAATCCCATTCAATTGGGATGCATTACGCTAAGGACATTATTGTTAAAGCGATTAAAAACGTTTACGGGGATAAATTAAAAGCCATTTTTGATAAATCTGCAGGTACACTACCTAAAACAGGTCCGGTACAAGTGGAAGATCATTACATCTACCAAACAGAAGATTTCACTTCGGTTGGTTTAGAGCATAATTGTAAATTCAAAATTGATTGGGAAAAAGGACAAAAAACTGGATTTTTTATCGATCAAAGAGATAACCGAGCATTACTTGCTTCCTACTCAAAGGGCAAAAAGGTTTTAAATACATTTTGCTACACTGGAGGCTTCTCAATTGCAGCATTAAAGAACGGAGCTACATTTGTAGATTCTGTTGATGCATCAGCAAGAGCTATTGATTTAACAGATGAGAATATTGAATTAAATGGATTTACGGATAAGCATGGGTCTCACGCAATCGATACTTTTAAATTCTTTGAACAAAATGATTGTTCTCAATATGACGTAATCGTTCTTGACCCTCCTGCTTTTGCTAAACATCAAAATGTAAAACACAATGCCGTAAAAGGATATAAGCGATTAAACGCAATGGCCTTAACAGCTATGAAACCAGGATCTTTATTGTTTACGTTCTCCTGTTCTCAAGTTGTTGATTCGAAGTTGTTTTACAACACAATTATGGCCGCAGCTATTCAAACAGGAAGAAAAGTTAGAGTATTACACCAGGTTACTCAACCGGCCGATCATCCTATTAATATTTATCATGCTGAAAGTCATTATTTAAAAGGCCTTGTATTACAAGTCATTTAGTATAACAGCTAGTTTTAAAAAGACAAAATAAAATTTGAGTTTAAATTTTGAACGATTTAAACCTTACCCAATAAATACAACAAAATGTTCAACGCTTTACCAAACATAAACTTTAAAGATTCTAAAAACTTCTTCTTAATCGCTGGTCCTTGTGCCATCGAAGGAGAACAAATGGCAATGGATATTGCTGGGAAAATCGTAGAGATTACGAATGAACTAGAAATCCCTTACATCTTTAAAGGGTCGTTTAAAAAAGCAAACCGTTCTCGATTAGATTCGTTTACAGGTATTGGTGATGAAAAAGCATTGAGCATTTTAAAAAAGGTGGGTGAAACATACAACATCCCAACAATTACAGATATTCATATTCCTGAAGATGCTGCTTTAGCTGCTAAATATGTGGACGCTTTACAAATTCCAGCGTTCTTATTCCGTCAAACCGATTTACTAGTTGCAGCAGCCAATACAGGTAAAGTTGTAAGTATTAAAAAAGGACAATTCGCAGGGCCGGAAGCCATGAGCTTTGCGGTTGATAAAGTAAGAGAATCTGGAAACGACAATGTTTGGATTACAGAAAGAGGAACTACTTTTGGATACCAAGATTTAGTAGTTGATTTCAGAAGTATTCCCGTAATGAAAAACTACGCTCCTGTTATTATGGATGTTACCCATTCACTTCAACAGCCAAATCAAACAAGTGGTGTTACGGGTGGTAAACCAGAGTTGATATCTACTATCGCAAAAGCGGCTATTGCTACAGGAGCTGATGGACTTTTCATCGAAACACACCCTGATCCTTCAGTTGCAAAATCTGATGGTGCTAATATGTTGCAATTGGATGGTTTGAAACCTCTTTTGGAGCAGTTATTAAGAGTTCGACAGGCAGTTATTTAATTCACTGCTATTTCCATTAGAAAAGCACATAGCTTAAAAAATGGATCAAGTATAAGATTTTAGATGAACAATTAAACATCAAATTCGAAATTGATTCTGTAACAGATGCAGTTCGCTCATATTCAATACCTGCACTTAAAGGAAGCGGCAAACTACTTCGACTTTACTACAAAATCACCAATGGAGACTGTTCCCAAATTGGTTATGGTGATTTAAAGTTTAACTAAGGCCTAATAACAATCCTAGTTCCTACATTAATAACTCGATACAACTCTTCCATTTGTTTATTGGTTAATGCTATACAACCATAAGTCCAGTCTCTAAGTAAATGTAACTTCCCTAGCCAAGGTTTATCATTTGGCAATCCGTGAATTTTAATAGCACCACCGGCACTTTTACCTAATGCCTTCGCTTTGATCTTGTCTTTAGAGTTTGGATAAGAAATTCCTAGATTTTTAAAGTACTTGCTGTTCGGATTTTTACCATTAATGAAATACTCGCCTTCTGGCGTTTTTAGATCTCCTTCTATTTGTTTTGCGCCAATTGGGTTTTCACCTAGCGAAACACTGTATTGTTTAACTTTCTTTCCTTCGAAGTAAAGTATCAGCTTTCTTTTTGATTTAAAAACTTCAATTTTGTCAACCTTTAAGTCTTTGTTCAACACTGACGGGTAAAGTCCTAAATGAATTACAACGCCCAGGAATAAAGCAAATACTCTCATACTAATTCAACTTCAAATCTGACTTTATATTTTATTGGAGAATGTTAAATTTATCAATCAAACCAAATCAATCTTTTTTCGCTTCTTAAATACAAATAAGCCTATGGCTGTGACTGCCCCATTAATGGCTAAAATCTCAAATCCAAGTCCTAAATAAGTAGCTAAGAAATAACTTGAAACAGCGCTGAAAACTGCTATAAAAGGAACTGCTTTATCCCGTACTTGAATTTTGGTTAAGATTCCAATTCCATACAAACCTAACAAAGGACCATACGTAAAACCTGTCCACTTAAAAAGAGCCCAAACAATACTGTCTTCATTAATCGCTTTGAAAATCATAATTACACCAAATAAAACAAAGCTCATTAAAATATGAACCCATGTTCTTGTCTTTTTATCTTGTTTCTCTACGATATCCAAACAAACACTCGTTGTTAAAGACGTTAAAGCCGAATCAGCACTCGAATAAGCTGCCGCGATTAAGCCAATTAAAAACGTTCCACTCAACCATAAAGGAAAGTAGCCATACTTCGCTAAAGATGGATATATTTGATCAGTAGTCACGTCAACCATTTCAGCCCCTAGCCGAATTTGATACAAAGGTTTTTGATCCGTCAATCCTGAATCATTCACGAAATCAACCATTTGAAAAGTTAAATCTCCACTTTCCATAAAAGTCTCAAATAACAAAACTCCTAAAGCAAGAAAAGCAAAGTTAATTGGAATCAAAACCAAACTAAACCAAAAAATATTTTTTGATGCCTCCTTAGCGTTTTTACAGGTTAAGTTTTTCTGCATGATATCTTGATCCAATCCAGACATTACAATAGCAAAAACGATTCCATTAAACAAGCCTAACCAAGGATTTTCTTGTTTTAAATTCCCCCCTTCAAACGAAAACATCTCGCTTGATTCAAGCATATTCCAAAGCCCCGAAAATCCATCCGTATTCAAATCTGCTAAAAAGTAAATAGTAGATCCCGCAGCTATTAAAATGGCAGCAGTTTGTAAGGTATCCGTCCAAACAATTGTTTTAATTCCACTTTTAAAAGTATATACCCATATTAAAGCAATCGTAGCTAAAACCCCTAACCAATAAGGAATCCCCGTTGGGGTAAATAAGAAGATATCTAAAACTTCAGCCACCAAATACAAACGTAATGAAGCGCCAATAATTCTGGACACTAAAAAAGAAATTGCACCAGTTTTAAATGAACGAACACCAAATCGACCCCTTAAATAAGTATAAATTGAAGTTAAATTTAAGCGGTAATAAAGTGGAACTAAAACAAACGCAACAGCTAAATAACCAAAGAAAAAACCAAAAGTCATTGGCATATATAACATCCCTTTAGCATAAACCGATCCTGGGATAGAAATAAAAGTGATACCGGATAAGGTTGCACCAATCATCCCAAAGGCAACTAAAAACCAGGGGGACTTTCGATCTCCAGTAAAAAATGATTTCTCGGAACTATTTCTAGAAGTTAAATAAGAGATCCCAATTAACACTAAAAAGTAAATCAAGATGATGATTAAAGCAATACTCCCAGTCATACTAATTAGTTTTAAACCAATTTAAATTAATACGGGATTGGTATTTAAGAATAAAAAAATAGTTGTTATAAAACTTATGTTAAATTCAATTAATGTATCTAAAACAAAAAATGGGCACTAAGCCCATTTAAATCAATATGTTTATATTTTTAGTTTAATAAATACTTGTTCCTTTTAAATGTTTCCACCAATGTGGTGGTTACAGGGTATTTTCGAACCTCGTCCATTTCATACCTTTTAACTGCCAATTTCTTTAAGTTTAAAATTTTAACCTCTTCATTTGTTAAATTCTCTTTATCAAAAATATCAGCAATATCGTTTAGGGTTTTTAAGTATTCAGAAGTAGAATTAATATCCATTTTGTAGATTTTCCCTAAAATTAAGGTCAAAAAACCAACTTGTCAACCCTAAAATTAACGCAATCTTGTAACTGTCGCAATATCAACAAATAAAAAGTCTCTTTTCCTTTTTCTCTCCTTAACTAAATCATCAATCTTAATCACTAATCTTACCTGAACAGGTTGTTTTGCTCTTTGTAAAAAAATTTCATTTTCATCTTTTGCTTTAAGTAAAATAAAATAATACTCTTTCCAACGAACTTTTACTGGAACATCCAACTTTATTAAGTACCAATCTTTCTCCCAGGATAAAAGCTCTCTCTTAACAACCTCTCCCTTAATCGGGAAATGATTAGCCAGTTCTCCATAATTACCGTAGGCATCAATTATCACTTTAGCTCTAATTATTTCTTTTAAGTTGAAGTGTTTTACTTCTAACCTAGGAATACTAAAAAGCAAGTTCCAATCCCAAAATTTGAGTGGTGCCCAATAGTTTGGAATATAATCAAACCTGCTTAATTTGGAAGTTAGAAAAATTAACAAGAACAGTCCTGAATATAAATCTTTTAGCAACTCATTATTAGCAACTTCAGCATTAAAACGCCAAGCCATCATGAGGTATTCGAACAAGAAAATAGCAGATAACCCAAACAACAGATAACTATTTAATCGATCCGGATTGTATGTCCAAATCACCTTTCGATTATAACTATTGTTTAAACAGTTATTAATCATCGAAACCCAAAGCACCATGCTAACCAGTAACCAAATAAACGTAATAAAACTAAAACTTCGAGCAATTCTGTTTATCAGCCAAAAATCATAAAACCCATGAAAAACGGCAGCTGCCAAATAGAAAAATCCAAAATAAAACAACCAGTTTCTTTTCTTAGCAAACTTCCCTATCACAATTCCATAGGCAACAAGTGAACTGTTAAACATATGAGTTACTGTTGATGAAAGAGAACGCCCTTGAATAGTACTTAACCCTCCTTCGTCAAAATAAATGAGGTTCTCTATAAAAGCGAAACCCAAAGCAGATATTGAAGCAAAAACAATATAGTCTATAGGCTCTTTTAACTTCTTAGAGAAAATCATAACCAAAACAAGGGGAATTATTTTCACGAACTCTTCGATCATTCCTATCCCGATTACAGAATATAAAAAATCATGGAAAAATGAATCTTCAAATTTAAATCCTAAAACATTGGTGTTAAAATCGGTTAAAATAGATGTTCCAAAAGCGAAAAACATACCTAGAAAAAGAACTTCAAGTGCTAGTAGCCATCTCTTTTTAAGGTACTTATGAATAAGTATTAAATAAACAAACCAAACGATTAGGATCAATAAAGCACCCATAAACCCAATGGAATTAACGCCGCTGAAAAAGCGACTAAAAATAGCTTTTGAATACCCTTTTACATCTCCTAAATAAAAATAGGTATACCGTTTTACTTTGTTAGGTGTATTGGCAAAAGCCGTAGAATCTTGAAAGAAACTTAATAATTCATATGGTTTTTCGTACCTCTTATAAGTATTAGCCAATTCCCTGTAGGCTAACTTATTATTAGGGTTTGATATAATTTCGATTCTTAAATATTCAACAGCCTTATCATAATTTGCAAACCCAAAGTAACTCCCATATACAAAGTTTAGGTAATCCATCTTTTGATTGTGAATCCCTACAAAACTAGAAAGCGATTCTTCGGCTAAACCCAAATGAAAAAAACAGACCCCTCTTCCAAATTTCCCGATATCTGAAATTTCATCAAACGGATGACAAGACATTCTTGTATAATATTCAACCAATTTGTTGTTGCTTGATTTTAATTCGGGAGAAGAAGCATCATATTCAGAGGCAATCTTAAAATGTGTTGCAATAAAATTAAAGTGGTACGCTACATTTGAGCTATCCTCGTTAATTAATTCAGCATAAATTTTATTTTGATTGTGAACATCGCCTAATATAATATACTCTTGAAGTTGTTCTTTCTTATTGGAGTAATTTGAATCCGAAAAAAAATAATTCACCACCCCCACCATGAGTAACGTAATTGGAAGAATATATAGTAGAATTTTTTTCAAATTATTGGTTTATCCGATCACTAGTGGAAGTTTTACAAAGTATTCATCAGCAGTGGATAATTCGGAAACACCCGATGCTTTATTATATAACTGATATCTTTGCTTAAGGTTATTTATAAATCGCTCATTTTTAACATTATTTTTCAAAGCCGGAGGATTGGATGTTTTAACAACAACAAACTTTCCATTTTCGATGTACACTTCTATCTTCAATCTAATCCCTGATGCGCAATCATAATTCTTAAACTGATTATCTAAAACCATTTGAAAAACTAAAGGGGGAATATGAGTTTGATGAAAATCTTCGGATAAGTTTAACAACAATTCTATTTTCTGATTTAGGTGTATTTCTGCCAATTCGCAATACTCCTTAACGTTTTTCAATTCAGCACCTAATCTTACAAACTTTTCATCCCTGCTTTGCAATAAATATCTTAAAATAGAGGTTAGTTTTTCAATTTGAACCATAGCAATAGTTTGATCCTTTTTGATTAAATCAATAGTATTGATTAATGATTCTTGTAAAAACTCAATTACATTTTGAGATTTTAAGGCATTAAAACTATGTTGTAAATAATTTTGCTTCTCTTGAGTTAATATTTGGCGAATATTGGAGTTTTTACGAATCCAAAAACATACGCCTTGAAACACTCCTGTAATTAAAATCACACTTCCTAAACCAACCTGAACTTCAACAATAATCGAATTCGATAAATTAAGGTAGACCTCTAAAAAACGAACAACGATAGATCCAAATACAAATCCGGCAACAGCATAAAAAAAACAGAAAACCAAAAACGTTCCATATTTATTCTTAACAACCTGATTCACAAAAACTTGACCTATTTCCATTATGCTCAAACAAAACAAAAATGCAAATAACCACATGTAAAAAATAGCTGTTCCAACACCAACAATAATGCCACCCAACACAACAAGTACACTTAAAAATAAAACGACTAAAACCCTTACCGACGCTAAACTTTTATGCATATGATTAAGTTAACACTTTTTCGCCAAACAACTTTATGTTACGGTTTTACACGTTGAATTTTCACTAGGTGCTGATATTCTACTTGTACGAAAGTGAAATTATTTTTTGAGTTTTCTATTTAACTTTCTCTTTTTAACAGACAAGAAGATCTAATTAATCCCAATTACCTCATATCTTTGCGACTTAGTTTAAGACTAAGATCTTACAAAAGATAAATTATGCGATTTCATATCTTATTGGCTTTTTTACTAACATCCCTTTATAGTTCAGCTCAAAAAGGGTCTGTTTCTGGTGAGTTAATCGATCGCAATACAAAACAACCAATTCCATATTCGAATGTTGTTTTATTTAACTTAAACGATTCCATCATTAACGGAACTATTACAAATGATTTAGGTAAATTCAAAATCATAAATATTCCATGGGGTAAATATTACCTTTCTTTTCAATCACTTACTCACCAGAATTTAAAAACCGACCCTATTGATTTTTCAACTACTGCCGCACAAATAAAATTGGGTAAAATCATCTTAAAGGAATCAACAAATTTAACGGACGAAGTAAGCATCAAAGTAGAAAGAGCAGCGGTTAAAATTGAACCCGCTAAAAAAACCTTCGATGTTGCTGCAACTGGTGCAGATGCTGGAGGAACAGCTATAGATGTATTAAACAATTTACCATCAGTTGATGTAGATGATAATGGAACTGTTAGCTTGAGAGGCAATAGTAATATCAGAGTTTTAATTGACGGAAAACCGGCTGGAGTTACTTCAGATGACATCACTTTAGTTATTTCTCAATTGCCGGCGAATTCTATTGAAACAATCGAAGTCATCACTGTTCCCTCTGCTAAATATGACCCTGAGGGTGTTGGCGGTATTATTAACATTATTCTAAAAAAGGAAAAAAAGAAAGGCTACCAAGGTTCTTCTAGTATCTCTTACGCAGCAATAGATAAAATTAATGCGAGAGTTTCTTTAAACTTTAATAAAAAAAAATGGGGAATAAATACATCTTACAGTTACACCGATGGAACCTATTGGAAAAAAATAACAAGCGATGCTTCAACTTTAGTTGATGACAGCTTAACCATTTTTAACAACCATCGAAACGCATTAAGCCGTTTCCCTAATCACAACGCAAAACTAGAGGTTTCTTATAAGGTTAATAAAACCACAAAACTTAACCTTGAAGGAACGGTAAAGAAAATGTTTTTTCATGATTTAGATTCTTCGGAACTTTATTGGAATTACGATCAAAAAAACATAATTGAAAACACTCGGAATTCAAATAAAAAAGGGCACAGATTAGGCGGTGGTGGGCAATTCAGTTTAGTGTCTAAATTTAAAAATGGAAATTCAATAAACTTTCTTTCAAGATTAAAAGGCGTCAATACGCCTAAAGAAGGATACTTTGATGAACCTTACCTATTGCAAAAAGAAACCAGAGTATTTGGTGCTCAAAACATAGTAAATCAACTCGATTTAACTTTTCCAATTAGAAAAGCAGCCAATGATACTGTTAACCTAAAGTATTTAATAATTGAAACTGGTTTAAAGTCGGCATTTCGTGAATTTCATGAAGATTACAGTTTCTTCGATTACAGCCCAAGTTTAAATAGCTACTATGAACAATCTTCATTTTCAAATAATTTGAAATACGGCGAAAACGTTTACGCCATCTACGGTTTATTAAACTTGGGAAATAAAAATTATCAGGCCTCATTTGGGATTCGATCTGAATATTCAGACATTACTTCTGAAGCTTCCGGAAACAAGTTTAACAAATCACTCTTCAACCTATTCCCTAGTGCTTCATTAGTTCGTTCATTTTCAGAAACGAGATCTTTATCAATCAGTTACGGTAAAAGGATAAAACGACCAAGAGGCAAACAACTTAATCCAATTCCGAGCTACGCTAACCCTTACAGTGTTTATATTGGAAATGCAGCGTTAATTCCAGAGAAGAGTCACATGAGTGAAATATCTTACTTAAACATAGCTAAAAAAACCACCTTTAACGGAACCGTATTCCACCAATTCAGAGATGACCGCTTAGGAAGATTAAGCTATACCGATTCTATTAAAGGAACATCAACTGTAGAATGGTATAATTTCAAATTCCACCAAACACTTGGGTTAGAATTATTCGCTAATTACAAAGTGAAAAAATGGTTTAAAATAAATGGATCAAGTACATTTTATAACACTTGGGTTGATGGCTCTAACTTCAGAGACAGTTACACTGCTGAGTATTTTGGATACGATTTAAAAACCAATCTTCAATTTCAACTTGCTAAAAATACAAGTTTAACAATCACTGGGGATTACAATTCCGCTCGTATAGCTGTAGTTGGAACTGTTATTCCTCGTTATGGTTCTGACATATCTGTTAAACACAAGTTCTGGGAGAAAAAAGCAACCCTTTCGGTTAGGCTAACAGATGTGTTTAAAACGCGTGGCTTCGGTATAGATGTAAATACCGATAACTGGGAAAGAATAGTGCGATATCGATACGAATCACAATTATTATGGGTTGCTTTTAGCTATTCATTTGGTCAATCTAAATTTGGTGGAAAAAGAAAATTTAAAAGAACCTCTCCTAACGACCGTAGCTTTTAAGCTTTTAATTCCTCCAGTAACTCCTTCAACTTTACAATAAGTAACCCTACTTTTTCCTGAAGTGGTAAACTTTCGTCATTACTTCTAGCGTCAATCTCAAGTTGTACTATTGAATTATATATTGAAGTATTCCCTAACATTTGAATATTAGGCTTCATTTTATGACAACTAGAACCCAACTTTTTACTGTTCAATTCTGAATTAAAAGCAATTAACACTTCCAAATACTTGGGTATTTCAGATTTAATCTTATCCAAAATTTTCAACATTAGTTGTTCACTCCCCCCTACATAATCAAGTAAGAAATTCCTATCCCATAATTTAGGAACATTTAAACTTACCGTATTAACATCCGCTAAATTAAATGCTAACGGAAGCACTTCCTTGGCATTTATGAACTGAATTACTTTTTGATATAATTCTTGAGGTTTGTATGGCTTGGATAAATATTCATTAGCTCCCGCGGATTTACATTTCTCCATTTCCACCTCAGAAACATGTGCTGTTAAAGCAATAATAGGCACATCAAAACCACCGTTTCTCAGCCTACGAATTGCTTCATACCCATCCATAACAGGCATTTGCATATCCATCAAAATCACAGCATGCTTTTCAGGGTTAAAAAGATTAATCGCCTCTTGTCCATTAACTGCTAGTTCTACTTCCGCTCCAACTTCACTCAACAAATCGGTTACCACTAATTGATTTACAGGATTATCTTCTACAAGTAGTATCTTCAAGCCGCCGAGATTAAAATCTAAACTGTCATTAGATACTGGAATGTTCGACTCAGATATCTTTTTATGAGGATATAATATTTCAAATATAAAGGACGAACCTTTTTCTTCTTCACTTACTATAGTAACCGACCCTCCTTGTAATTCAACCAGCTTTTTCACAATCGACAATCCTAAACCGGTTCCTCCAAATTCACGAGTTGTACTTGAATTGGCCTGACTAAACTCGTTAAATATCTGAGATTGTTGCTCCTGTGAAATTCCAATTCCTGTATCTGTTATGGTAAACTTCAGCAATACATCCTTGTCTGACATTTCCACAGTATTCACGGCTAAAGTCACACTTCCTTCTTGTGTAAACTTAACAGCATTATTAATCAAATTATATAATATTTGATTAAGTCTAACGGAGTCGCCAACCAATACTTCTGGTAAGTTATTTTGGTGGTAATTAGCAACTAGCTCAATACCCTTCCCTAGTGCTTTCCCCTCAAAAACACCAACTACTGAACTCAAAATATTAATAAATAAAAACTCTTTTTTCTCCAAAGAAAGCTTTCCCGCTTCTATCTTTGAAAGATCAAGAATGTCGTTAATAATAACCAATAGCGTATCAGATGAAGATTCTATCGCACGTAAATATTCGTTTTGTTTTCCCGATAAACGGGTATTTAGTAAAAGCTTTGTCAACCCCATAATTCCATTCATGGGTGTCCTTATTTCATGACTCATATTTGCCAAGAAACTTGATTTCATTTCGGCAATCGATTCTGCCTCGTTCTTTTTACTATTAAGGGTAGATATTAAAGACTGTAATCGGTTAATCTTATTTAAATTGGACTCCTCTGTGAACCATTCTCCACCTTCTTCGTCAATTTCTGAAAGTAACGTGCACAGCATCATCGAAACAACATCCTTATTAGCACGTTTTTCATTTACTTTAATTTTCAAATCATTAATTTCATGCTCCTTACCGTCGATAATCGTCTCCAAAACGCGAATCCTTTCAAGAGCCTGCTCTAACCTTATCTGCTTTATTTGATCTTGTGCTCCCAAAAATCACTTTTTATCTTTTACCTTAAAATCTCAATTTAGTTTTAGGAATTTAGCGTTGTAAGAAAGCGATGAACTTTTTGACGGCAAGGCCCCTGTGAGAAATTTCATTTTTCAAGGCCATATTCATTTGAGCAAAAGACGCTTTATATCCTTTAGGTTGAAAAATAGGATCATATCCAAACCCTTCACTCCCGGTTCTTTTTTCTAAAATTTCACCTTCAACTTCACCATTAAAAAATGTAGGCCCATTCTCGTCAAACAAACAAATAACCGTTTGAAACTTGGCTTTTCTGTTCTGGATTCCACTTAAATTACTGAGTACTAAATCCATGTTTTTTTGAGGATCACAATCAGCACCAGAATACCTTGCTGAATAAACACCAGGCGCTCCATTTAAAGCATCAATCAATAATCCCGTATCATCAGCAAAACAAACTGTATTGTATTTATGATAAACATACTCAGCTTTTTGCTGAGCGTTACCTTTTAAAGAGTCCTGCTCCTCAGCAAGTTCTTCAAAACATCCAATATCTTTCAAGCCAACAACTTCATATTGAGGTAAAGCTTCTCTTACTTCTTTGAGCTTATTTTGATTATTGGTAGCAAATACAATTTTGATCATGCTTTAAAGGTAAAATTTATTTACAATCCAACACCTTCCTATCTCATCGTTAGCACTTACTATAACCGCAAATAGTAATTTCTAAAACTTTCCTTAAAGACTGTTACCCATTTTTAATTTAACCCGATTAAAAAAAAACTTACTATCCAATTAAACCTTTTTAATTCCAGAACATCATAGAAGTAAATAACATAAAAATTAAGCATTATGAAAAAGTTAATTATTCTAGGAGCATTTATTTTAACAGCAGGTTTATTAAATGCGCAAACACAAACAAAAAAGGTTAATCAAAGGCAAGGAAATCAAAAAGAGAGAATCAAACAAGGTGCAAAATCTGGTGAACTAACAAAAAAAGAAACCAAACAAGTAATAAAACAACAAAGAGATATCCGTAAAACAAAAAAAGTTGCTAAAGCTGATGGAGTTGTAACTAAAAAGGAAAAAGCAATAATTCACAAAAAACAAACCGCTGCTAGTAGAAACATCAAACGAAAGAAAAACAACGACAAGATTAGAAAATAATCCAGATTATTTATTTAAAAATAATGAAAAAGCTCTTTTAAAGAGGAGCTTTTCTTATTGTTAATATAATTTTTATTCAAAAAACACTGCAAAACCAATTGGCTACTTATTAAGATTTAAGCATTAATTTAAAATTGATTTAACTTATCAGAACTATAAATTATTGAAATCTAATTTTGTGGACTTTAAACGTTTTAAAGCCTAAATTATAGTATGATTTACGACACATCCTACTACGACCAAAAAATAACTCGGGCTATAAATACTGCTGTTGGTAAACCTTTTTCACTAAAAGAAAGATTTAAACTTAAAGGAATTGGTTCCTCACGATTGGTTATTAACGAGGTTAGTAAAGACATTAAAGCAAAATTACCTACAGATGAGTCAGTTCAAAAAGCAAGCATAGAATTACGCCCCAACGGGATTATAATTCATTTTAAAAAGTTTACAGAACATTTTTCTTGGGCAATTCCTTATTACAAATTAGTAATCTACTCCTCAGAGAACTTTTCAATTTATGAAAATGATAGTTTTATAAAATTCTCTAAAAAACCACTTCGCAAACCTCAGCTGAAATTCATTAAAAAAGTACTCTATCAAAAAGCTATAGCTACAAATAATAATATACCGCTTTAAACTATTATCCAACATTAATAATTTAAATAGGGAAGCTCACTTTTAATACAATCTATACAACTACATAAATATAAATGAATAAAAGGTACTGTTATCAAAACCATCTATTTATTGATATGGTAAGATTAGTAAGGCTCCATCAAATTAAACAGGAAAACAACTGTGCCAAAACACCCTGTCTCGCACACCTTTTAAAACTTCTAAACACCAATTAAAACAGTTGTTTAAAAAGTTTTTTAGGTTGGGGACTGTCCCCAAGTATTCCTTGTTTAAATAAAATAAACCCAATCAAAACACGAAAGGGCTCATCATCCATGAATTTCAATAAACACTGCTATTATTTCACGATTGGGTTAGATGCAAAACTAGAACATGACAATGACATACACAACGGGGTAAACACCCTGCTTTTTGATGATTTAAACTAAAAAAGCAAGGGTTTACCCTTGCTTCTAAGTCTTAAAGACCAAATCTT
>CAJJCC010000054.1 GCA_905182585.1 uncultured Flavobacteriales bacterium | reverse complement strand
TTTTCTAGTATTCTATAAACCTTCATTTTAACAGCTGATTCCTTTTTTTCTAAAATATCAGCCATTTCTTTAAAAGGTCTACCTTCAAAAAACCGCATTTCTATTAATTGCATATCACCTTCTTTTAAGGTTTTTAATGCTTTTAATAAAGCAGGTTTAAGCTCTTCGAAGTAATTATTGGCTTCTTCCGATATTAAGTTGTGTAAATGTTCGGTTTCTAATCGAACAACTCTTTTGTCGTTGCCTTTTCGAAATGCTTTAACGGTTTCGTTATGAGCGATTCTTAATACCCAGCTTGAGAAGGGTAGTCCTCTGAATTCATATTTATCTAAGTTTTTTAACACTTTAAAAAACACATTTGAAACGACTTCGGAGGTTAAATTCTCGTTACCTGTACGTTGAAAAACGAATCGGAAAACGATTTCATAATACTGATTATACAATGGCTTAAAGTCTTCTGAATCCGCTTTTGCGTATTCAACCAGTTGCTGTTCAGAATGTATTTGCTCCTTCGTTTTATGGTATTGAGGATTTATATTCATTCTTGTTAATTTCACTTTTGGTTCCCTACTTTACTTACATAACACACAAAAAACGATTCGTCACATTTTTTATTGGTTTTTTTATGGTTTTTGTTTTGCATGCAGATATTCATAGATATCTGGAATTATGATTTTAGTTTTTTGGAGACTTTGTGAATGCGTAAAATTTAGTCGAAAGGGGAATAAGACAGGTTTGAGTTTTAATCTTTTGGTAATTAATTATTTTTTAGAAAGACAATCCGAACTTTTTTCTGAGCTCATCTACTTTAGGGTTTTTTTCAACGAGTTTTTTGTACTTGTCTTTTTCGGTGAAAACCCCTTTAGGTTCTTTTGATTTATCGATAACCAAGTGAAGATCTAGAATTGTATTGTTTAGTTGCTTTCTTAAATAGCGAAGTAAATCTTTTCTTTTACTATTGATGTCGGATTCTTGAGTAGTATTATAAATGCCAAGCTCTATTCTGAAATTGTCTTTTAAAATTGGATCGTTAGCGCTAAGGGTCGAATACAAATCAAGGTCTTTCAGTTTAATAGAATAAGCAAATTTCCTCCATTTATCCACCAGTTGGTCTTGTGTGAATTCTTCTGATTTCTCTTCTAACTTTTCTTCCTCTTGCTTCTTTCCTGCATTAGGATCGAGTAAGGTTTTTAAGGAGTGTTTTCCTTGAGGTTGAGTTCTGTTTACGACGTTAATCTTACGAGTAGTTGGAATTGATTCCTCTTTATTTAATCGTTGTCTAACTTGCGTGTGATTGTGTTTTGGGACAGGTGCGCTTTCGGAAGTTGGAGCGTTACTTGCCCAAATTGCAGGAACAGGTAATCTTATTCTACGGGACTTTTTTTTTTACCATCTGCCAGTTCGTCTGCGCAAAGTTGCATTAACGTCACTTCGGTAAGTAGCCGTTTGTTTTTTGACGTTTTATAACTAACATCAAAATTACTAAGTACTTCAAGCCCATTAATTAAAAATCCAACCTCGTTTTGCTGAGATTGAGTTTTGTATTTCTCTTTTATATTATCTCCAACATCTAATAAAACAAGAGTAGATTCATCTTTACTAACCAATAGGTTTCTAAAGTGAGAAGCTAATCCATTCATGAATAAAACATCTTCAAATCCGTTTGTTAAAACTTGATTAAGCAACAATAACAAGCCACTTAGATTTTTGTTTTTAATTAAATCAGTAGTTTTAAAATAGTAATCGTAATCAAGAATGTTAAGGTTTTTAATCACCTTATCATAGGTTAACTCACCACCCGAAAAACTAATTAATTGATCGAAAATAGAAAGCGCATCTCTTAATCCACCATCTGCTTTTTGAGCAATAACATGTAAAGCATCACTTTCTGTTTTAACATTTTCTTTTTCGGCAATCCCTTGAAGGTGTGCTGCGATATCATCGGATACAATTCTATTGAAATTGAAAATCTGACAACGAGAAAGAATAGTGGGTAAAACTTTATGCTTTTCGGTAGTTGCTAAAATAAATACAGCATGTTTGGGTGGTTCTTCAAGTGTTTTTAAAAATGCATTAAAAGCAGCTTGAGATAACATGTGGACTTCATCAATTATGTAAGCCTTCTTTGTTCCTATTGTTGGAGCAATTCTAACTTGGTTGATTAAGTTACGGATGTCATCAACCGAATTGTTTGAAGCGGCATCTAATTCAAAAATATTTAATGAATTCCCGTTTGCAAATGAAGTACAACTTTCACACTTATTACACGCTTCACCATCTGCTGAAACATCAGTACAGTTAATGGTTTTAGCTAAGATTCTTGCACAAGTTGTTTTACCAACTCCACGAGGGCCACAAAATAAAAATGCTTGAGCGACTTGATTGTTTAAAATGGAATTTTTTAATGTTGAAGTAATAGCAGATTGTCCAACAACAGTATCGAAACTGTCGGGGCGGTATTTTCTTGCTGAGACTACAAAATTCTCCATTTCCGCAAATGTAAGAAAAAAGGTGGTTTGAGGAAAAGTTTTATTCTCATAGATCCTAATAATTGTATGATTGAATTAGTAACTCAGATCAAGTGTTTTCGCCTCATTAAATCATTACTCCTCAAATTATCTTAAACACCACCACTCAACACATTCTTTTTACTTAATTTAGCAAGACAAAATTTGAGAAACTTTTAAGATGAGCAATTACGATGTAATAGTTATAGGTTCTGGTCCTGGTGGATATGTATCAGCGATAAGATGTGCACAACTAGGAATGAAGACTGCTGTTGTAGAGAAATATAATACTTTGGGAGGTACGTGTTTAAATGTTGGGTGTATTCCATCAAAGGCATTGCTTGATTCTTCTGAACATTATCATAACGCCAAACATACTTTTGAAACTCACGGTATTGAGCTAAAGGATTTGAAAGTAAATATGGAGCAAATGATCGAAAGAAAGCGCGGGGTTGTTTCTCAAACTTGTGCTGGAATCGATTTCTTGATGAAAAAGAACAACATCGATGTACACAATGGTTTTGGATCTTTTAAAGACAAAAACACTGTTTTAGTTACGCCTGAAGACGGAGTTGCTTTTGAGCTGAAAACAAAAAATACAATTATTGCAACAGGTTCTAAACCTGCTTCTTTTCCTTTTATTCAATTGGATAAAAAGAGAGTTATCACTTCTACTGAAGCTTTAGAGATTACTGAAGTTCCAAAACACATGGTTGTTATTGGTGGTGGAGTTATTGGTTTAGAATTAGGATCTGTTTACGCTCGTTTAGGAACTAAAGTGTCTGTAGTTGAGTACTTAGGAGGTATTATCCCAACGATGGATAAAGCTCTTGGTAAGGAATTACAGAAAAACTTGAAGAAAGAGTTAGGCTTCGAATTTTACTTATCACACAAAGTAATTGAGGTTAGGGGTGATGATAACAAAGCTTACGTCAAAGCAGAAAACAAAAAAGGTGAATTGGTTGAGTTTGAAGCTGATTATGCTTTAGTTTCTGTAGGTCGTCGTCCTTACACAGATAACCTAGGATTGGAAAATGCTGGCGTTAAAGTTGATGATAGAGGAAGAGTTGATGTTAACGGACAATTACAAACTAACGTTGCAGGAATTTATGCAATTGGAGATGTAGTTAAAGGTGCTATGCTAGCACATAAAGCGGAAGAAGAAGGTGTATTTGTTGCTGAAGTTTTAGCAGGACAAAAACCACATATCGATCATAACCTTATACCAGGTGTTGTTTATACTTGGCCAGAAGTTGCTTCTGTTGGTAAAACAGAAGAGCAGTTAAAAGAAGCTAAAGTTGAATATAAATCAGGAATGTTTCCATTTAAGGCAAGTGGGAGAGCAAGAGCAAGTATGGACGCAAACTATGGGTTTGTTAAAATATTAGCGGACAAAACAACTGATGAGGTTTTAGGTGTTCACATGATCGGTCCAAGATGTGCTGACCTTATAGCAGAGGCAGTTACGGCTATGGAATTTAGAGCAACAGCGGAAGATATTTCAAGAATTTGTCACGCGCATCCTACGTTTTCTGAAGCTGTTAAAGAGGCTGCATTAGATGCTACAGGTAAGAGAGCTCTACATATTTAATGAATATTATATTATTTTTTAAAAGGGCTAAGATTTCTTAGCCCTTTTTTATTGCCTTTACACCGTTTTTTAGCATTTTTGAATAATCTAATTGAGGTCAATGAAAACAGCTGTCTTAATAACCAACAAAAGCATTCCTAATTCACCAGGATTTCCCGACGTTGGAAGATATTTAATGGAGTTTTTGAATGATTCAACCCTTATTGACTTTGGAAATGTAAAAAGAAAAATTTTGTTAAATGGTGTAATTGTACCGTTCGTAAAAAAAGCATCTTCAAAATTTTATAAAGAACTATTGATTAAAGAGTACGCTAAGAAAACATTAGTGTTTTCAATAGTATTCGTTTCCGATTGTTTAGAGACTACATCCGAGATTGTATCAGGATTTCGCGAACTATTTATCAAGAACGGTAGCGAAAAAGTTCAATTTTCGCCTAGTCTAAACAGTAATTGTTTTTGGATGAAGGGACTTAAAGGAATTATGGATAAAAGTATAATCAAATAAATTGGCTTCATTACAAGTTGAGATAGAATCCTTTTCTAACGGTGAAAATAATGGTTTGTCTGTTTTTAAAGACAAGCTTTTAATCCTGTCTAATAATTACGATTACAGCGTGATTTTAGACTCGAACCAATATACTCATATTCCACATCAGGAATATGAACTACTTGCTGGTTTTGGGGCGAAATCTATTTTGACCTCAAATAATTTTTCCGATTTGGAAACGCTCCACAAAAAGAAATCATGGCTTTTTGGCTTTTTAAGTTATGATTTGAAAAATCAGCTTGAAGATTTGAAAAGCGAGAATTTTGATGAACTTGAATTTCCTGAATTATGCTTTTTTGAGCCTGAAGTTTTAGTTAAAATAAAAGATGGTATTTGTACTATAGAGGGTGATGGCTCTGTTGCGTTTCTATCTGAATTGAGAAATGTTGAAATCGAATTTTCTTTAGCCCTAGAGCCTATTAATATCCGATCTCGAATCTCGAAAGAAAAATACATCAAGCAAGTACTACAGTTATTAAACCATATTCAGCTAGGCGATATTTTTGAAGTTAATTTTTGCCAAGAGTATTTCGCTGAAAAAGTCGAGTTAGATCCAGTTTCAGTATATCATTCTCTCAAAAAAATATCTAAAACTCCTTTTGCTTCCTATTTGAAATTTGGAGATAAGTACTGTTTATGCGCCAGTCCAGAGCGATTTATTAAAAAGAAAAGTACCGAAGTTATTAGTCAGCCTATAAAGGGGACGATTAAAAGAGGTTTCTCAGAGCAGCTAGACGAAGAATTAAAAACAGCACTTTTAAATAACAAAAAAGAGATTGCTGAGAATATAATGATTGTTGATTTAGTTCGTAATGACTTCAGTAAAATAGCAGCAAAAGGTTCGGTGGAAGTTGAAGAGTTACTGGGGATTTATACTTTTCCTCAAGTGCATCAAATGATCAGTACTGTGAAGTGTGAAGTTGAGGTGGAATTATCGTCAATTGATATCATAAAAAGCTGTTTCCCGATGGGAAGCATGACGGGTGCACCAAAAGTACGCGCAATGAAACTGATTGAGCAATATGAAAGTACAAAGAGAAGTTTGTACAGTGGAGCAATTGGTTATATTGATCCTGTAGGTGATTTTGATTTTAATGTTGTGATTAGAAGTTTATTATATAATTCAACAAATAATTATTTATCATTTTCGGTTGGAGGAGCAATTACCCATGGTTCAACACCCGAATTGGAATATCAAGAGTCTCAGCTAAAAGCGAAAGCCATTTTTGAAGTTTTAAGTAATAAAGTATGTTAGCAAAAATTCAAGAGTTTATTTCAGAAACTCAACTTCTTTCAAAATCAGATAAGACTTTAATAGCAGTAAGTGGTGGAAGAGATTCCATTCTTTTGTTAATCTTACTGCATCAATTAGGATATACCGTTGAGGTTGCGCATTGTAATTATAAATTGAGAGCTGAAGAATCTGATAATGATGAAGATTTTGTTCGAAAGCTAGCCGATAAAATGGGCGTTCCCTTTCATTCAAAAAAATTCGACACGAAGAATTTGGCAGAAAAAGATGGGGTTAGTATACAGATGAAGGCTAGGGATTTAAGATATGACTGGTTTGAGGTGCTAAGTAAAGAAAGAAACTTAAATAAAATAGCGACTGCACATCATTTAGATGATCAATTAGAAACGATATTAATTAATTTAACGCGAGGTACTGGATTAAAAGGATTGAGAGGCATGAAGGAAAAAAGAGGGAAAATTATACGTCCTCTTTTATGTGTCTCTAGAGATGAAATTAATGAGTTTATGTTTGAGAAACATATTCCATTTAGAGAAGATAGTAGTAATGCTTCTGGAAAGTATTTTAGGAATAAAATTAGACAACAGGTAATTCCTGTTTTAAAAGAAATTAATCCATCTTTATTTAAGGCCGTAAACAATACTACTAAGCGATTAAGAAATGTTGAGGTGAATTGGGATAATCAGTTTTTAGCTTGGCAAGAAAGTTTAGATATTAAAAACGGGGTAACCAAAATCGATTTTTCTGAAGTTGTAGAAAATAATATTTCGTTTATTCAGCAATTGTTAAGATCAAAAGGTTTTTCATATCCTGATATAGAATCAATACTAAACGCAAAGAATAGTGAGAAGGGTAAGAAGTTTTATGGTAAAAATAAATATGCTGTAATTACAGGTAATCAACAATATGAATTGTATGTCCAAAATGAGGACGACATTAAAGAGTATTTTATTTCTGAAAATTTACCAATAAATTTAAGTTTTGACCTTGTTCCTACGCCTGTTGAGATTGAAAACTCAGGAAGTATAGCTTATATTAATGCGGATAAAGTTCAAGGAAAACTACGATTGAGAAAGTGGCGGAAAGGTGATTGGTTTATTCCGTTTGGTATGAGAGGGAAGCAAAAGGTATCGGATTATTTTATAAATAATAAATTAAGTCTTGCCGAAAAGGAAAACACTTGGTTACTTTGCGATTCGGAAAAGATAGTTTGGATAGTTTGCCACCGTTCCGATAATAGGTATAGAGTAGATGATACAACAAAAAATGTATATATTGTTAAACATGAAGCTTAAACTAGTGTAATTTGGAATACGAGGAAAAACAATACTTAGGGTACAACAAATTTAATTTGTTCATTAGGTTATTTATCGCGTTTGGTTCATTTTTGAGTTATTTTGTGTCAGATTCCGATGACGAAACAGCCAATTTGTTTTTAATAATCGGATTGGCAATTTTGGTAATTAGTTTAATGTCTTTTTTTGTGTTGCACCTCAAAACTCAAGTTCAAGATAACTCGTTAATTATTGATGGATTTTGGACGACTAGAAAAATTAAAATAGATTTAAGGAATATTAAAAAAGCCGAAATTGTTCAATACAGCAAAATACTGTTTAATCGGCCGGTTTATAATTTACACATGCGTGGAAAAGTTAAATTTTTCACACATGGAAACCTTGCAGTCGAGTTAACTGATAACGATGGGTTGATTTATCGAATTGGTTCTCAGAGATTTGAGGAGTTGAACAGTTTAATTAACGAAAAAATTATAAATTAATCGGAACGATTTGTAAATTTATACCGTAAGAATAATTCAAATACGCATTAATATGAGTCAAACATCTACAAAACTAGTTGAAATTCCTAAGGAAGAAGTCAAAACTGTTCAGTTTTCAGAAACTGATATTTTAACTGATAGTAGAGATGTTCTTCAACGTAAAATTGATTTGAATAGAGCTTGCGCTTTAGGGGCACAAAGTAAATCAAATATTAAAATTTACTTTGTAGACAGCGCTGGTAAAAAGTTTAAGGTCGTTGCAACTGTTTGGGCTGCAACAGAAAGAAATGTTTCTTTGAAAGGTGAAATCATGATTCCTTTAAAGTCTATTTATAAAGTAGGTTTTTTCTAAATCGATTTGTTCGATAAAAGCACAAAACGTTCAAATCAAGCCGTTCACGTATACTTATTACTAGGCGGTCTTTTTATCGCTTTTTTGGTGGTGTGTAATCTTATTGCCAATAAATTCATTTCTGTTCAAACGATTTTTCGCGACGCACCATTTATTATATCAGCAGGTGTTCTCCCTTATCCAATTACTTTTTTAATAACCGATTTATTATCCGAGTTTTACGGGCGAAAAAGAACTGCATATGTGATTTTCACCGGGTTTTTATCTTCACTTTTAATTATTGTAGTCCTTAAATTGGGTGGCGTGTTTAACGCCATTGAAGGAAGTCCTGTTTCAGATGCGACTTACGATATTGTATTCGGGAATTCATGGCGCGTTATCGGTGCTAGTATGACGGCTTATTTGTTCGCGCAATTTATAGATGTTCAGTTATATGATTTTTGGAAAAAGTTAACAAATGGCAGAATGTTGTGGCTCAGAAACAATGGCTCAACGGTTTTGAGTCAACTGGCTGATACCATATTAGTTGTTTCAGTATTATTTATAGGTATTAAAACAGGAGAGGAAATAACCTCTATGATTATGGACGGATGGCTGTTTAAAGTTATTTGCGCTTTAATTGACACTCCAATCCTATATGTTTCAGTATTTTTACTTCGAAAGTACTTTAAACTTCGACCTGGTGAGGAGGTTGAGTTTTAAAGTGTTTTAACATAATTACCAGCAACTTTTTTGATGTTGGATTGTTATACAAAGCATATGAAAAGAATTATTTTACTACTAGTATTACTTGTTTCTGTTGTGTCTAAGGCACAATTTGGAGATTTAGCCACCGTTGAATTTAGTGTTTCTTCTGACAAGCAAGGCGTTTATGAGTTAGTTTTTAGTATGAAGCTGGCTGAAGGTGCTTATGTTTATGGATCCAGTGATGCGCTGATTACTCCACCTAAGTTAGTCTTAAATTTAGATTCTTCTAAATACTATTCTCCATTAAATGCTTGGGTTATCCCACCTTTTAAAACGAAATATGTAGAAGATTTTGAGGGAAATGTAACTTATTATGATGGAGAAGAGCTGGTTGTTAAAAGAACAATAAAGTCAACTGTTACTGATTTTACAATATCAGGAAATTATCAGGCGCAGGTTTGCAATAAAGGAAAGTGTATTACATCCCCATACCCAAATCCTAAATTTCAAATAAAAGTAGGGAATGGCGGTAATGAAGCTGTTGTTAAGGATAACCAAAAAATAATTCTTAATAACATCGAAGTTTTAAATTCACAAGGTGAATGTAATTACGATTTTTCCAAATCAGTTCCGGAAGTAAAAACATTTAACGGACAGTCTATTGATGATAATAAAGACGACTCTTATTGGAATACTTTTATTTTAGCATTCGTATTTGGTTTAGGAGCTTTGTTAACACCGTGTGTTTTCCCTATGATCCCTATGACTGTTTCTTTTTTCTTGAAAGGTTCAGGAAGTAAGTCTAAAGGGAAGTTTGTAGCTGTAATATTTGGGTTGTCAATAATTGTTATTTACTGTTTGATTGGTACCGTTTTTAGCTTTGCATTTGGTCCCGATTCTGCAAATCTAATAGCAACGCATTGGTTACCCAATGTTTTCTTTTTTGCAGTATTCATTTTCTTTGCAGCATCTTTTTTAGGAATGTTTGAAATCACCTTACCCAGTTCATGGAGTAATAAGTCAGATGAAAATGCAGATAAGGGAGGAGTAGGAGGAGCTGTTTTTATGGCTTTAACGCTATCCTTAGTGTCTTTTTCTTGTACAGGACCAATCATTGGAACAGTCTTAGTAGAGTCTGTTAAAGTTGGAGGCATCGAACCTTTAATTGGAATGTTAGGTTTTAGTTCAGCGTTTGCTTTACCGTTTACTTTGTTTGCATTTTTCCCATCATGGTTAAAGTCATTACCAAAGTCTGGTGGTTGGTTAAATTCAGTAAAAGTTGTTTTTGGATTTTTAGAATTAGCACTAGCGCTAAAGTTCTTAAGTATAGCTGATCAAACTGCTCATTGGGGGATCTTAGATAGAGAGGTGTATTTAGCGCTTTGGATTGTTATTTTCACTTTACTTGGATTCTATTTGTTAGGGAAATTAAAATTCTCACACGATTCAGACTTACCGTTTTTAAGAGTCCCAAGATTAGTAATTGCAATTTTCACTTTTGCCTTTGTGGTATACTTATTGCCAGGTATGTGGGGTGCACCTTTAAGGAGTTTAAGTGGTTATTTACCTCCTTTGAGTACTATGGACTTTAGAATTGGGGATAATATAGAAGAGGGAGGTGAGTTGTGTGGAAAACCACAATTTGCTGATAAGCTTCATTTACCGCATGGTTTAAATGGATATTTTGATTATGAAGAAGGAATGTGTTGCGCAAAAGATTTAGGAAAACCCGTTTTTATTGATTTTACAGGACACGGTTGTGTAAACTGTAGAGAATTAGAAAATAACGTTTGGGCTGATCCGGAAATATTAGAGTTGTTAAAAAATGAGTTTGTTATCATATCACTTTATATAGATGAGCATACACTAGATATTCAAAAACCGTATATCTCTTTGTTTGACGGAGAAACTAAAATTCAAACAATTGGTCAAAAGAATGCTGATATTCAAAAAGTATGGTTTAACAAAAATGCACAGCCTTACTATGTTACGTTAGGCGTAAACGAAGAGCTGTTAAACCTTCCTATAGGATATGATGTTGCGGAGGATAAGGCAGGTTTTTTAAAGTTTTTAAAGAAAAGTTTATCAAATTATAAAAAGTAAAAATGAACAGGATCTTATTATTTATTTGTTTTAGCTTGGTAAGCGCCTTATTACAGGCACAAGTTGAAAGTCCCGTTACGGTAACGCAATCAAAAGCGATTAAAGGCGATACTGTTCAGTTAACGATAGATTTCATTGTGGATAACGACTGGATGGTATACGACTCTGTTTCTAGCGATCTTGGACCAATTCCATTAACTTTTAGTTTTGATGGAATTCAAAACCTCACTTATTTAAATGTTGAAAAACCGCATTTAAAAACAAAGTACGATGATATTTTCGAAGTTGATTTATGGTATTTTAAAGATACTGTAAGCTATGTTTTTTATTTTAAGAAATCAGATCTCTTATTAGAATCAAAGATACTAGGAAGCTTCGAATTCATGAGTTGTAATCTAATAAGCGGCGTTTGTTTACCACCAAAGGTTATTGACGTTATCGTAGAATAAAAAAAGCCATTTACTTTTTAAGTAAATGGCTTTAGTTTTAAGTAAAGCGAATTTATATATCTGCAAAGAAATCATTTCCTTTATCATCACAAATTATGAATGCTGGGAAGTTCTCTATTTCAATCTTTCTAACAGCTTCCATCCCTAATTCAGGAAAGTCAACAACCTCCACTGATTTTATATTTTGTTTTGCTAAAATAGCTGCAGGTCCTCCGATTGACCCTAAGTAGAAACCTCCATACTCTTTACAAGCGTCTGTCACAGATTGTGATCTGTTTCCTTTTGCTAACATAACTTTTGAACCTCCATGTGATTGAAATAAACCTACATAAGGATCCATTCTTCCTGCAGTTGTAGGTCCGAATGAACCAGAAGGTAAACCTTCAGGTTTTTTAGCAGGCCCGGCATAATAAATAGGATGATTTTTAAAGTAATCAGGCATTGGCTTACCTGCGTCTAGTAATTCCTTAATTTTCGCATGAGCAGAATCTCTAGCAACAATTAAAGTACCTCTAAGGTTTAATCTTGTTTTGATGGGGAATTGGGAAAGAATTTTTAAAACTAAATCCATTGGTTGATCTAAATCAATCTCAACAGCTTTCTCCAGCTGGGGAGGATTGTCAGGCAACAATCTACCAGGATTTATTTCTAATTGTTCTAAGAAAATTCCGTCCTTGTTGATTTTTGCTTTGATATTTCTATCTGCCGAACAAGAAACACCAATTCCTACTGGACAAGAGGCTGCATGCCTTGGCAATCTAATAACTTTGACATCATGCGTAAAGTATTTACCTCCAAATTGAGCACCAATTAACGAGTCTTGACAAATCTTTTGAATTTTATCTTCCCATTCAGTATCTCTAAAAGCTTGACCACCCATATTTCCTTCGGTAGGTAACTCATCATAATAGCCAGCTGACGCAAGTTTTACTGCTTTAAGATTTGCTTCAGCAGAAGTTCCTCCTACCACAAAAGCCAAGTGATAGGGAGGGCATGCTGCTGTTCCTAAATCTCTAATTTTAGCAGTAATAAATTCAGTTAAAGAGTCTTCGTTTAATAAGGCTTTAGTTTGTTGGTATAAATAAGTCTTATTTGCAGATCCTCCACCTTTAGCCATGAATAGAAACTTATATTCGTTTCCTTTTTCAGTATACAAGTCGATTTGAGCAGGAAGATTAGATCCTGAATTTTTCTCTTCAAACATACTTAAAGGAACAATTTGAGAATATCTTAAGTTTCTCTGTGCATATGTATTATATATTCCTTTGGATAAAGCTTCTGCATCGTTCGCTCCAGTAAATACATTTTCACCTTTTTTACCCATTACAATAGCAGTTCCTGTATCCTGACAAGATGGAAGTTCTCCTTCTGCAGCAGTTTGTGCGTTTTCTAAAAGGGTATAAGCAACAAATCTATCGTTGTCGGTCGCTTCAGGATCATCTAAGATTTTGGCTACTTTTTCTAAATGTGATTTCCTAAGGTAGAAAGATACATCTGCCAATGCTTTTTCAGCTAATATCTCTAAAGCTTTAGGCTCTATTTTTAGAATTTCTTGTCCGTCGAAATCAACTGTTGATACATAATCACTAGAAATCTTCTTGTATTCTGTATTGTCTCCTTTAAGTGGAAACGCTTTTTGGTAATTAAATTCAGACATATTTGTTTCTTTTGAGTAGCAAAAATAAGGGATTCAAATCTTTTAGATCAAAAATGAGGTTGAAACTTATTTGAGAATTTTAAAGTGGAAAATAAAGTCACATCAATACTCGAAAAAGAGTGCTGCTTTTTAGAAGATTTAATTATGGATTGAATCCATGAAAAATGGTAACATTCTTTATTTATAATCGTAGGAATGCGAAATTACGATTATGAAAAAGATTATTTTACTTGCCTTTGTTTTAGTTTCTATGTCATCTTATTCTCAGTATGTTAACTCTTTTGGTGTTAGAGGGGGTATACGAGGTGTGGGTTTGTCGTACAAACAATTTCTTTCTCCTGCTACTTTTTTAAATATTGAAGGTGTGGGACAGTCAAGTGAACAAATTAAAGGAGGGGATCTTTTAGCAACGATTAATTTTAGAAATAAAATTCACACTACAAATTTTCAAATAAAGGAATTAACGTGGAGTTATGGTGTTGGAATTCATGGAGGGTATTATATGGATCCCAATGATGCAAAAGAAAACAAAATAACTTTCGGACCAGATGTTAGATTAGGAGCAGAGTATTTATTTAAAGAACAATGGGCCTTTGGTTTAGATATTACAGGTTATTATAATTTAATGCCGTTTGATAAGCCTGAAGGGATAGATCGGGTTTATACCAACATGTTTGGAGCTGGTCTTTTTATCCGTTACGTTATTCAGTAGTATCGTAGATGTCATTTAAGAATTTAGAACTATCTCTAATTTCTTTAATAATAACCCTAAGTACACTATAAGAAGGTATTGCGACCATCATTCCTATTATTCCATATAAGTTACCAGCAACTAGGATTACCAAAAATATTTCAAGAGGGTGTGCGTTAACACTGTTTGAATAAATAAAGGGTTGAAATATAAAATTATCTAGTAGCTGTGTGCTTATCATTATCATAGCCGTGTATCCAAGAAGTGGCATTAAATCATTTTCCCAACCCAACTGGTAGTTTGTTGTGATAACAATGATGAATCCAAATAGTATACCTATTAAAGGGCCTATGTATGGAATAACATTAATTACACCTGCAAATAGCGCAATAATTAAAAAATTCTCAATACCAATCGTCCATAATCCTATCGCATTTATAGTAAATACGAGCAGTATCTCAACGCAAAGTCCAACAAAATAGCGGGTTAGTTTCGATTTTACCTGTATAAGAATTTCACTTGCTTCATCTCTAAAAGTAAAAGGAAGAATATTTTGCATACTCCCAATTATTATTGTAGAATCTTTTAAAAAGAAAAACGTGATAAACGTGATTGCAAAGAATGAAATAAATAAGTTCCCTGTAAAAGCTGTGATGGCATTAATCCAAGCGGATACGGATGAGACATTAATTAATGAAGTTACTTTTGTGGTAGCATATTGTTGAAGCGAAACAGGTTCCTCAGTAAAAGTATTTAAGATATCCTCAATTTCTTCTATTGGTTGTTGAACACTATTTAGGGCTTCTTGTGGATTGATTTTAGTGATTATTTTAGCTTCATCCACTATTGATGGAATAAAAATCATAATTAGAGAAAACACAACTGCATAAAGCGTTGTGATGGATAGAAGAGCCGCAATTACTGGACTAATTTTAATTGATTTAAAGTGTATTTTTTTTAGTTTCAAAAATAGTGGGCTAGTAATTAAAGCAAGTATTGCCGAAATTAAAACATATGATAACACACTTCTGAAAATTAAAAATAAGACACAAATTAACCCCAGTGTAAAAACAGGCAATATCCAACTTTTCTTAAACATAGTAATTAACGTTTACGCTAAAGTAAATAATAGTTTAACAGATGTTAACATTAGGAGTGAAATACTTATAAATGAATCTCGTTTAAAACCTAAACAGTAATTATGATAAAGCTAGATTTAAGAGATAAATTATTTACATCACTATTTACAATTGGTGTTTTCACAATTTTATATTCGACTTATCAGGTAATCGGTGTAGTTGGGGAAACGAAAATACTTAGCTTGGTTTATGATCTTAAGGAACTATTAACCAACTCTATTGGTTGAAAATATATTGTTGTAATAATTTAGCAGTAAAGAAATGACCGCCTTCATATGTAATACTTTTTAAAGTAGGCTTAATTAAAGCCGAGTCCATAAATAGATCATTGTCACCAATGAATAATTCTGTTTTATTGGGATTGAGGTTGGGGTGTTTCTCTAAATCAACAATTCCACTCCAAAAGCAAACTTTATTAAAATCCAATTTAAATTGGTTAATCCACCTTGAAGCAGTTGCTGTTCCTTGACTAAAAGCAAAAACATTAGTTTGTGCTACATTAATATTGAAATCTTTCAGCATTTTGTTGAGAAAATAGAATTGGTCTAGTATTTCGAATTCTCTTTCCTCAGACGTCATCCAGCTAGACCCAACCTTCCCATTCATCCCTTTTTGATAAAACCGTGATAATCCTTCAGGAATTATAAATCGAATGTCATTTTTAAAAGTTTCAAAATACCGGAAAAAATCATCAATATTTTGAGCGTATCCGTGAAATAAAATCCATGTGATTTTGTAGCCGTTTTTTGGGCTCGAAATAAAAACTCTTGCGTGTTTTTGCGTAATTATGTTTTTTGTTGTCAGCATTAACTATTTTTGCACCATGATTTCAGTTGAGAATATAGGGATTTCCTTTAATGGGAACTATTTATTTAAGAAAGTTTCGTTTCAATTAAAGAATGGGACGAAGGTTGGATTAGTAGGGAAGAACGGTGCGGGTAAATCAACTTTGTTGAAATTACTAACCGGTCTTATTGAGTATACGGAGGGTAATCTGCTTATTCCCAAAGGTTATAGTGTTGGTTATTTAAAGCAAGACTTAGGAGAGCAAGGGGATAATACTGTTCGTGATGAAGCCATGAAAGCGTTTTCTGAAGCGTCTAGTGCAGAAGCTGAATATGAGCGAATCACAAAAGAATTGGAGACAAGAACGGACTACGAAAGTGATGCTTATTCAGATTTAATTCAAAAAATTTCTGATTTAGGCTCTGAACTTGAAATGAATGGT
>CAJJCC010000053.1 GCA_905182585.1 uncultured Flavobacteriales bacterium | reverse complement strand
TTTTTTTTGTCAATTAATCCGAATGTTTTTCATTTAAGAATCCCAATGAATTAAGATTTAAGCAAAAAAAAGCCTCGCTTCGTGCGTGGCTAAATTACTATCCATTCTAATAATGCCTAAATTTTATAGGACTTTTCACTATCTATACAATTCAAATATCTGAATTAAGTTATTCCTTTCAAAAAATTACAGGTTAAGAAATCGTTAAGAGTTCTCCGAGGTTTGTTAATACACTTATGTATTTTGGTATAGCTTGATTTAATTCATCAATAAAAATAAATTCATCAGCTGTGTGGGACCGTGCTGAATCTCCAGGTCCCATTTTAATACTTTCGCAAGGCATTAAAGCTTGATCAGATAAAGTAGGTGATCCGTAGGTATTGATGTTTAAATTTTTGGCAACCTGTTTAATAGGATGCGTTTCGTTTACCCCACTTGAGTTTAGTCTTGTTGATCGAGCTGTTACTTCACAAGAAACATTTGATTTAATAATATCTAAAACCTCTTGATTACTGTACTTGTCGTTAACTCGAACATCTACAACGAAATCACATTCCGCAGGAACAACATTGTGTTGACTCCCGGCACTAATTACGGTGACATTCATACTAATCCCTCCTGTTTCTGGAGAGTGATTGGGAAAGTCGTAAGTGTTGAACCAATTGATGTCTTCAATTGCTTTATAAATGGCATTTACGCCTTCTTTACGTGCGGCATGCCCTGATTTACCAATTGCTTTACAATCGAGCACCATAAGTCCTCTTTCTGAGATTGAAATATCTAGTAAAGTAGGCTCCCCAACAATTCCAAAATCAATTTTAGGTAGTTTAGGAAATATATATTCCATTCCGTTTTTACCACTGATTTCTTCTTCCGCTGAAGCTGCGAATATTAAGTTAAAAGGAAGATTCTCTTTTCCGAAAAAATGAAGAAAAGTACCCAGTAATGTAATTAACGCTCCTCCGGCATCATTACTTCCTAGTCCAAATAGTTTCTCATCTTCAATAATAGCTTTGTATGGCTCTTTAGTGTAGCCTTTATTAGGCTTTACAGTATCAAGATGAGAGTTTAATAATACGGTATATTTTCCTTCTTGAAAATGTTTGTTTTTTGCCCAAATATTATTTTGATCTCTTGTGAATTGTATTTTATGCTCCGTGAGAATATTTTCTATGTAAGCTGCTGCTGGTTCCTCTTCTTTACTTAAAGATTTTATGTCGATAAGTCCTGAAAGAATTTTTACGGGATCAAAAGTGGTCATTGTAAGTGTTGTTAAGCGTTGTTCTTAAACCAAAGTAAACAAATCGGTTTTGACTATCGCTTCCATAATGCTTGGATAAGCTTCTGTCTTTTAAACCAATTTCAAAATATAACCTTGCGCGTGGATTAACCATAAATCCATAGCGGGCATCCAAGTAATTTAATTTATTGAGGTCTCCTTGTGCTATTCCATAACCTGTTAAACCCTCATCTCCATTAATGTCTACACGATTTGTGTTATAACTGTAAAAGATATCTCCTCCATGATTTACACTTGAAGTGTCTCTTCCTATTTCAGACCAAACAACTTTTAGTGTGAATTTATGTCGTTTGTATTTGTAACGAACAATTCCAATTGCTTCTTGAAAATTCGCTCCAAGCGGATGAGCTAAGGGTTCATTCATATGCGTATGTGCATTTGCGCTATCAAAGTGCGTGTACGTAAATGGTCTTACTACATTGTATTCAGCTTGAGCGCTCAAACCATATACTTTAAATAAATTGTAGGCTTTTACTCCAATTTGACCTCCGTATTTATTACCCCAATAACCATCTGCTTTTTTAAGTTCAGAAAATTTTAAATCATCTAATACTGCCTGACCATATATAGAGACATTATCGTTGACTTTAAACTTAACATTCGCACCCAATAACACATTATCCGCTGATCCGTTTTGCCACTCTACGGGTCGCATAAATATAATAGGATTCATGTACTGCCAATCAAACCCTTTGTCTGCTTTTAACCAAGAAACAGATTCGTATAAGCCTATGTTTAATCGTTTGGTCGCATTCCAACTTAAATAATGAACAGCTAAGTACTTTTGCGTCCAGTTCCTGTCTGCTGCGTTCTGGAA
The DNA here is from genome assembly GCA_905182585.1 of uncultured Flavobacteriales bacterium. Taxonomy (GTDB): domain Bacteria; phylum Bacteroidota; class Bacteroidia; order Flavobacteriales_C. The sequence continues at coordinate 1,681 of CAJJCC010000053.1, read as the reverse complement.
ACCAATATGACTTAATTGTGCCCAAAGGTTTACGTATTTAATATTCCAAACAGTTGTTTCAAGTTTAAAATATGGGTAATTAAATGAGTTGTCACTTAATAACAGGGAACGATATCCGTCTCCTAAAAAGTTTTTTCCGTGACCAACAAATGCTGTGAAGAATTTACTTGGCTTATAACCAACTGCTCCTGATGAAAAACCCCAATCAGCTCCTGCTCCTTCTTTAAATAGTTTAAACCTTCCTTGTCCTGGAACAACAAAGTTTGAATTGGCATATTGGCTAATGTAGGGTAGTAATTTAGCCTGATTTTCATAGAAGGCAGATTCAAAAAACACTTTTTTACCAATTTGACCAGAAAGCCAATATCCACGAGTATTATTCCAAAATGATTCTTTTAAATATGTATCACTTCCAGCGTTTAACCCTAAAAGCATGTTGGCTCTTAACTTTAAATCAGGTTGATTGACATACACCAAATCCTCATCTAACAATTTGTTTTCACTCCACATGAGAAATTTCGCCCAATTAGACGTTGGCAGAAGATATAATCGATTGGTGTCTGTAACCGTTGAATCGATCGAATCAATATTAATCACATTCTTAACGTCCTGATAAAAGTAAGGTTTTATGGAAGTGTGAGAATTTACGTCTACGTCACTTAAATACATTTCTACGAATGCGTTTTCGTCATGATCAAGCGGCAAAAATAATTGTTGGGCTTGAAGTAGACTGGTGAAAATAAGTGCAATAAATACAAGTTGTATCTTAAGTTTAGTAATCATAATAAAGGTTAAATAAAGATGTTCTAAAACCGCCGTAAAGGTAGTGATGATTTTCTTTATTTCCATCAAGCCATTGTGTTCTATTTTGATAACCTATCTCCAACATTAGTAAATACTTAGGGTTTAATAAGAAATTGATTTTAGTATCCCAATTTAATTGTTTGTAATCAATACCATATCCTATTTTATACCCATCGTCGTAAAGTCTTTTGTTGTACGATTTAAAAATATCCTTACCGCTTGAAATGCTATCTATAAATTCTTCTCCACCTTTGATGTAAACGAATTTGGTGTTTATATTGAAGCGTTTTTTTCTAAAGTTTACGACCCCTAAGAATTCTCTAAAATTGGCACCATATGGATGTGCGAGAGAATTGTAGTTATGCCCGTAATTCATCCCCGAAGTTCTGTGAGAATAAGTAAATGGTCGAACGGTATTATGTTCTAATTGAATAACTAAATTTTCTGCCGGTAAATTATGAATTTTAACTCCTGCCTGATAGCCATATTTGTTTGCCCACCAAGTAGGATTGTGAAGTAGGTTTTTAGAGTGTAGTTCGTCTAAAACGACCTGTCCATAACTGTTAATATATTTATGAATGTCCCATGAACCGTTAAAACCAATAAGCATATTATCTGGAGAGCCAATGTTGTATTCAAGTGGTCTTAAAATTACAAAAGGATTAATATAATTAAGTTCAATAGATGTTCTTGCGTTAGAGTCACCTTCCCAAATAACAGCTTCAAAAAAAGCGATTTTTAATTTTTTACTGGCTAGAACATCGATGTAATGAAAACTTCCGTATTTTTTTCGTTTTAAGCCGTCTCCAACTAAATCATTCGTGAAATCTATGAATTCGCCAATAATGGAGGTGTATTTTACGCTTCCAATACTTAA
>CAJJCC010000052.1 GCA_905182585.1 uncultured Flavobacteriales bacterium | reverse complement strand
AACCGCAGAAGCAGAAGCAGAAGCAGAAGCAGAAGCAGAAGCAGAAGCAGAAGCAGAAGCAAGAATAAGGAAGCCCAAGTAATGCTTGAAATGAAGGGACAGAAATCGTATATAAGCATTGTCATTCCGTTCTTGAAACGGAACCCCCAAGAAAAGGAGATAAGTTCTTTAAAGTAACCTCGTTATCGTTAAAATCTGAAAGTTCATGTATAACATCATTCTCACATAAGAAATAACCAAAGCAACTAGGATAATGCGCAATAAGAATGAATAGTAGTGAAGCCTAAGCATTGTCATTCCGTTCTTGAAACGGAACCCCCAAGAGGATGAGATAAGGCCTTAAAAGCAATCCAAAATCAACAAATTAGAAAAGATAACATCAGGTTACACTTTCTTTAAGAGCAGAGTGTTAAACTCAATCAAAAATGTAATAGGAAACTTTAAAAGCTAGGGGTTATGGTTGTTCGGAACTTCTTTTTCTCCTTCAACAAAGGAACATTAAACCCAAATAATAAAGTGTACTCACCAAAAAAGAAATGCTGACTAGCTTTATCTGATTTTCGCATTGTTGGCTGAATGTTTGGCATATGAATAAAGCCACCTTTTACTTCCGATTGAACAAAGAAATAATCCCAGAACCTTAAATTTAACCCATATTTAATATCTAGTCCATATCCCGCAATTTGAAAATCATCATAGCGATCGAGTCCGAGAAGAGTAGAGTTTGTTTTTGGAAGTATAAATCCAGCCCCAGCACCTCCGAGTCCTTGTAAAATAATCTTGTCTTTCCAAGATACTAAACTGTGCCAATAGTTAATTTCTGAATTTATATAGTTTAATCCATCACTATGTTCAAACTTTAAAAACTCACGTGTCATTTCAATTTCATCGTTGTTATAAGTACCGTCATAAGAACCACCAGTATTAATTTTTCCAGTAACAGATAGATCTTGAAATTGTTTAGTTACATACTTCATGTGATCCACACCAAAATTGATACTTATATGATCGTTAATAAAATAACCAAATTTTGTATTTGTTTGAGGAATTGTTAAGTTTTCAGGAAGAAAATATGCTGCCCATCCAAAAGGTGTTTGCCGGTCGTATGCTTTTACATCATTAATCGTAAAATCAAATCCTTCACCCTTAAATGAAATGTCAGATTTAGTGTATGCATCTCTATTGTACCCCCAATAAAAATAAAGCTTGCCCTTGTTTTTCACTTTAAAATTAAACAAAGACCAATCGCCAGATGTTGTGTCATTATTAGAAAATACACTTAAGCTTAAAGATAAAATTAATAGTAAAATCAAATTTCTCATGACAGCAGTTTGAAGTGTAAATTTACTATTAATTATAGTTTGTACACAGATAAACGAATTTAGAAGGAAAGTTGAATCATAAAACAAGGTTTTGATTATCTTTACTTCACGAAAAATATATTAAGATGAATATTCCAGCTGAATTAAAATATACAAAAGATCACGAATGGGTAAAACTTGAAGGTGATGTTGCAACAATAGGAATTACTGATTTTGCTCAAGGTGAATTAGGTGATATCGTTTATGTTGAAGTGGAAACAATTGGTGAGACTTTAGAAGCTGAAGAAGTTTTTGGAACTGTTGAAGCAGTAAAAACTGTTTCAGACTTGTTTTTACCATTAGCTGGTGAAGTTTTAGAATTGAACGCAACGATCGAAGATACTCCTGAAACGGTTAACGAAGATCCTTATGGAGAGGGTTGGATGATTAAAATGAAAGTATCAGATGTAGCAGCTTTTGAAGCGCTATTATCTGCTGATGATTACAAAGAGTTGATTGCCTAATAAAAACGTTTTTATTAATGCCTTTAGTTTAAAGAAATTTAACGCTTTTTTAGTGTAAGCTTCCTTGATTGTTTAGCAAATTCGATGTGTATATTTCGGCAACACCTCCTGTAATTATCATCGTCAGGACTATTAACCCAAACGCTAAGTACCCTGATTTAGAGTTTTTAAACCTTAAATCTGGCAATAATATTATAATCCCTCAGTACCCACTGGGGGATTTCTTTTTTTAAGCGAGGTTGTTTTAGAACGGAGTAGATTAAAGTTTAGGTTTGAAAATTCATATCGAATGTTGAATCTTTTAAAAATGTAATTACAAGCTCTTCGACTACGCTCAGAGTGACAACTACATCTTTACGATAAATTCGCCCTTCTCTGTGTTCTGTCAGTCTGAGCGTAGTCGAAGACATCGTCCATCAAACTTAATTTTGCAGTAATTGTATAGTACCTCGAATGATCTAAACCAAAACATTTTTCACTCTTCCAACCTTACCATCATCCAGCATAACCTTAATTCCATGAGGATGCTGTGGTGATTTCGTTAAAAGCTTTTTAACTCTACCAGCCGTTAGCTCTCCAGTTTTTTGATGATGCTTTTGTACGATTTCAACCCCGTAACCAAACTTTATGTTTTTTCTGTATTTCCCGTCTGTTTCGTCCATATTATTAATTTTTGGACATAAAAAAGGGCGGGCATAAAACCCGCCCCCATAATTATGTATTGCTGTCTAACCTAATTCAGTTTTAATAGCGTTAATTAAAAGGTCACATTCTTTTTTGGTAATGTTCATTGGAGGCAATAATCTTAAAATATTTGGATTACCACAACCACCAGTGAATATTTTATGTTTCGTTAATAAAGCCGATCGAAGCGCTTTTCCATCACCCTTAACAACCAAACCTAACATTAAACCTCTACCTGTAATTTTTTCAATCGCTTTAATTTTCGAAAGCTCTTCCGTAAGATAGCTTCCTAAGCTCTTAGCGTTATCTAGTAAGTTTTCTTGCTCAATGATATCTAAAACTGCAGTTGCTGCAGCACAAGCTAAGTGATTACCTCCAAAAGTAGTTCCTAACAAACCATAGCTTGCTTCGAATTTAGGATTGATAATAATTCCTCCAATAGGAAAACCATTACCCATTCCTTTTGCCATCGTTACAATATCAGCTTGAATACCCGAAGCCTGATGTGCGAAGAAATCTCCCGATCGTCCAAAGCCACTTTGAACTTCATCCAAGATTAAAACAACACCATACTTGTCAGCTAAATCTCTAAGCCCCTGTAAAAACTCACTCGTTGGCTCGATAATACCAGCAACACCTTGAATACCTTCAACAATAATACCCGCAACATCACCTTCTGACAAAGCTTCTGATACAGCGTTAAGATTGTTTAAAGGCAAGTATTTAGTATTAATAGCTCCGTTAAATTCAGATTTTAACTTAGGGCCATCGGTTACTTGTAAAGCGCCTGATGTTCTTCCATGAAACCCTTTTTGAAAAGCTAAAATTTTAGAGTTTGCAGTTTTAAAACTAGCGACTTTTAACGCATTTTCAACTGCTTCAGCTCCACTGTTACAGAAAAACAAGCTGTAATTATCGTACCCTGAAACTTTCCCCAACTTTTCAGCAAATTCAACTTGAAGATTGTTGATTACAGAATTAGAGTAAAAACCAATGTTATTTAATTGGTTGGTAATTTTCTCAACATAATAAGGGTGAGAATGACCCACAGATATTACAGCGTGACCACCATAAAAATCTAAATATTCAGTTCCTTCTTTATCATAAAGATAAGCGCCTTGAGCCTTTACAGGTTCAACTTGAAAAAGAGGATATACGTCAAATAATTTCATTGTAATTTTCGTTTTTGATCACTTCAAAATGATCAATGATTAAAATTAAAAGGCGACTGTTTTTAAACGAAGACCAGCTTTTTCTTCTAACCCAAACATTAAATTCATGTTTTGAACAGCTTGTCCTGAAGCACCTTTCAGTAAATTGTCAATTGCACTTTGGATGTAAATATTGCCATCATGCAACTCAACTTGAAGCACGCATTTATTTGTGTTTACAACCTGCTTTAAATCAAGTGCAGCATCTACAAAATGCACAAAAGGGTGTTCTGCGTAAAAGTCTTTGTACAACTGCCTAGCCTCCTCCAATGTTCCATCAAATTTAGTGTAAACACTTGCTAAAATTCCACGTGAGAAATTTCCACGGTAAGGAATGAAGTTTACAGCCTTATCAAAACTAGGTTGTAAATGTTTTAGAGTAGCCTTGATTTCTTTTAAATGTTGGTGAGAAAACTGCTTATAAACACTAATATTTCCAGTTCTCCATGAAAAATGGGAAGTGTCACTTGGTACTCTTCCCGCTCCTGTAGAACCTGTTACAGCGCTTACATGAATATCATCCGAAATTTTCCCAGCCTTAGCCAAAGGAAGTAACGTAAACTGAATTCCAGTAGCAAAACAACCAGGGTTGGCAATTTTTGTTGCCGATTTTATTGCTTCTCTTTGAAATTCAGGTAATCCGTAAACAAATCCAGATTTATCACTTTCAAACTCTTCAATTGAATGACGGAAATCGGTACTTAAATCAATTATTTTTGTGTTTTCAGAAATCGTATTGTCTTGTAAGAATGTTTTTGAAGTCCCATGCGGTAAACACAAGAATAAAACATCAACCTCCAATAATTCATTCGTAAAAACTAAATCAGTTTCCCCTAATAAATCCTTGTGCGTATTGTGAACTGGGTTTCCAGCTTGCGAAGTACTGTAAACGTATTTTATATCAACGTTAGGGTGGTTAATGATGATTCGTAATAATTCACCACCTGTATATCCAGCACCTCCTGCAACTCCAACCTTTATCATGATAAAGAATTTTAAATTTTGAAGTTCAAATTTTGAATGATCGAGACCGTTTAAAATTTAAACTTTAATATTTTTAATTAATCTAATATTGATCCGTTTACTGCATTGAAAATAATGTTTGGAACTGCAGCGATTTTAGAAAAACCTCTAACATCATCACCGTTCCAAAGTGTATTAATTTCACCGTATTGTGCAGCATCACTATTCATTAAATCATGCTTACTTTCAATTCCTAATACTTGGAAATGGTTTGGCGATAATTTAACCCTAGCTGTACCAGTAACATACTTTTGAGTGTCTTGCAAAAACGTTTCAATGTTACGCATAACAGGGTCTAAATACTGCCCTTCATGTAACAAGTTTCCGTACCAGTTTGCCAATTGTTCTTTCCAGTACAATTGCCATTTAGCCAATGTATGCTTCTCTAAAGTATGATGGGCTTTTATGATAATTAACGGTGCAGCAGCTTCAAAGCCAACTCTACCTTTAATTCCAACAATTGTGTCACCAACATGAACATCACGTCCAATTCCGTACTGACAAGCAATTTCGTTTAATTTATTAATTGCCGAAACAGGATCTAACTCCTCTCCATTAATCCCAACAACTTCACCTTCTTTAAAAGTTAATACAACCTCTTCAGAATCGGTTTTTTGAATTTGCGATGGAAAAGCATCTTCAGGCAAAAACTGATCAGAAGTTAAGGTTTCTCTTCCTCCAACAGATGTTCCCCAAATACCTTTATTAATAGAGTATTCAGCTTTACTCCAATCTCCTTCAACACCATGTTTCGTTAAGAAATCAATTTCTTCCTGACGTGTTAAATTGTTATCACGAATTGGAGTGATAATTTCAGCTTGAGGGTAAATAATATGGAAAGCCATATCAAAACGAACCTGATCATTACCAGCTCCAGTACTACCGTGAGCAATAGCATCGGCACCCAATTCCTTCGCGTATTGCGCAATTGCAACCGCTTGAAAAATACGTTCAGCACTAACAGATAATGGATAAGTATTATTTTTTAAGATGTTCCCGAATATTAAGTATTTAATACACTTATCGTAAAACTTTTGCGTAACTCTAATCGCCTTATAAGAAGCAACACCAATTGTACTGGCTCTCTTCTCTACAAAAGCTAATTCTTCTTCCGAAAACCCACCCGTATCAACCAATACGGCATGAACTTCATATCCTAAATCTCCTAAGTATTTTACACAGTAAGTAGTATCTAAACCACCACTGTATGCTAAAACTACCTTTTTCATCACTTAAAATTATACGCAGAACACTGCAATTATAAGGTGCAAAGTTAAGAATTAAACGGCAGTTAGGGGCAGTATAGCATTGGTTATTTTGATGTGTAGATATAGGTGCAGAAATAGGAATAATGATGCTTATCTTTAAGCCATGTTCGAAGCGCCAATTAATTTGCCACAAAAAAGATTAAAAGCCACTTGGGAAAAACATGATTTGGTTTTTAAACGCCCGGCAAAAACATCTCGTGAAACCTTTAAAACAAAGGATACTTATTTGCTTAAAGTTGGTTTTAAGGACGAGGCAATTAAAGGTGTTGGAGAATGTAGTCCACTCTGGAGTTTAAGCATTGATCCGCAGGAGAATTACAGCGAAAAACTAACCTGGGTTTGCGATCATATTAACAATTGGCAAAGCTTTATTTACAGCTCCGATTTAGCCGATTATCCAAGTATACAGTTTGGATTGGAGATGGCCTTATTGGATTTGCAAAACGGAGGAGAACAAGTAATTTACCCATCAGATTTTACCCTGGGAAAAACAAATATAGAGATTAACGGGTTAATTTGGATGGGTGATTATGAGTACATGACCCAACAAATTGAAGCTAAAATTGCAGCCGGATTTAAATGCGTAAAACTAAAAATTGGCGCAATCAATTGGGAAAAGGAAAAAGCATTATTGCAAAGTATCCGAAACCGATTTTCGGCAGATCAAATAGAATTACGTGTTGATGCCAACGGAGCTTTTGATTCAGCAACAGCAATGGAAAAACTACAAGTATTGGCTGATTTACAAATTCATTCCATCGAACAACCTATTCTGGCGAAACAATGGGATAAAATGAAAGCTCTGTGTGCCAAAACACCAGTTCCAATTGCATTAGATGAAGAGTTAATTGGTGTGAAACAGTACGCCGAAAAAGAAGACTTATTAAAAACCATTAAACCACAATACATCATTTTAAAACCAAGTTTAATAGGTGGGATTAAATCCTGTAATGAATGGATTAAAATTGCCGAAGAAAACAACATCGGCTGGTGGGCAACATCAGCTTTGGAAGGGAATGTAGGTTTAAGTGCAATTGCGCAATTCGCCTATCAAACAGGCAATCAAATGCCACAAGGGTTAGGTACTGGACAGTTGTTTGAATCGAATTTCGAAACGCCAATTACTCTGGAAGGTAATACCGTAATTTTTAAGTCGTAATGAACGAATTCTTTGTGAATATTGCGGAAGAGAATTTATTGAAAATAAGAAATTCAGTTTCAGAGTCTTTAAATTATGACGAGTTTATTTGCGATGATGAGCATGGTATTGATCAAAGAGATATCATAGAATTTCTAGAAAAAAACAGTTTCATCGAAACCGACAAAGATCCGGAAGTGTTTTATTTAACTAATGATACATACGATATACTTGACGAGGGAAATATTTACACGGAAATTTTTGAATTGCTGGATTCTGAAAATGACGAAGATTATGATGATGAAAGTAATTTTGGATATAATGACACAAAACTAGAACTGTCAGATGGAGAATTAAACGAGCTTGTCGCAAAAAACAAATCGGAAAAAATCCAGCGTAAGGTTGCTGGTTACATTACTTTCATCTTGATTCTAATTGTAGTTGGGGTTATATCTTATTATTTGAAGGGTTCTAAGGAATCAAATGGTTTAGATGAAAATTTGTTGAAAGAGATTAAGAATCAACTCGATAAGATCGATCTTAGGGAATATAAAAAATAAGATCGATTGAGTAATTAGACTGATTTTGGAAGTACTCCTTCTTTAAGTTAACCATGATTTAGACTTTCTAAAATTAAGGTTAAAAGTTCTATTAAATTTTTCTGCGATTGCGTTTATAAAATTTAGTTCAGCGGACGGAATCCCTCTTTGGGTATGCCTTTTTATTGTAGTCCAGGCAGTTAACTTATCAGTTGAATCATCACTCGTGGAGGTCTTCAAATACTCCAGCCAATTAGGAATGTTAAAGTATAAATCTATTTTACTCAAAAACCGAGTTTTGATTAGTTTTAATCGCTCTCTGCCACTAGTCCATGGATAAGAAGCAATGTTTCTTTCCATTTTAGCCCTAAAAGGATTGAGTTCAACATACCGAATGGCTTCAAATAAATGTTCCTCATCAAGAATAGAAGAGAAAAACCGATCACCAAACAACCGTCCAGACTTACTATATAATGAATTGTAATACATCACGTATTTTGTATTTAAGTCATGAAAAAGCTTTCCCAAACTACAACTACTTTTGGGCTCAAGAATAAAATGAACATGGTTATCCATTAAAGCCCAAGCATAAACTTTCACACGGTATTTCTTTTTATACTCCATGAATGATTTAATATAAAAGGCTTTATCCTCTTTGGGTAATGTGGATAGGGTTGTTTGCAATAATGCATCGTGCTTTTCTAGGCATTCCGATTGCGGTGTTTTAATCTTTTACGCAACGAACATTAAAAGAGGGATCATAATATGTGTAGTTTCCGAAAAACTGATTTCCACTAGCATTGAAAAATTCCCCAGATTTAATACTACCGTTTTCTTCAATGCTCCACCAAGCCCCACTTGTATTGCAAAATTCAAGACCATTAGGGTTGTTACTATATCTTACGCTTCCAGTATCACTATTAAACCCATAATAACCTGTTCCCAAGTCATGCATACTACCTAGAGCAGAATATACTTTGTCTTCAAACCCATCGGTTTTTAATTGATTTACTAAGTTGTCCCAATCATTTTTATTGGCTACATGCCAACCTGATGGACAAATATTTCGAGCATCGGTAATTGCATGCCAATTGTAAATTTTCCCGCTATTAGTGTCGTTAACCTCATTGTTGTTTTTCCAACAAAATGCACCAGATGTTGAGTTGCTCCATTGGGTACTGTCTTCAATGTTTATGATACTATCACCATTAGCATATTTGGAGGCTCTTAGATTTTCGGCCATCCATTCTTGGTTTCCTATAATGACTGTTTTATAGTTGTTACCATCAAAATCAATTACCCCGGTACCATCATTGTTTGAGGAGGCGGTGGTGAAGCTTTCTTCATTTCCATATGCAATACCATTTACAGTTTCTACAAAAGATCGGATGTAATATTTTGTGTTTGTTAATAAGCCAAAAACAACAGTGCTAAAATCTAAACTGTCACCTATATTGTAGGCGGCTTGAATTTGGTTGCCTGCGTTAGTAAATGTAATAACACCTTGATTACTCTGGTTATCAACCGTTGGAGAAGGGGATGTGCTCCAACAAACACCTAACTCAAAATTAAAACCATCTTGCCCATAAGAGATATTACTTTTTATAACTGCACCTCTACCGTTTGTAGTTTCAACTGGAAGCGTGTTTAAAGTCACAAGAAGTTCTTCTTGGTCAATATTAGAGGACTTCTCTTTAGCTGGCTCATCTTTCTTACAGCCAGTTAGTAACGCTAATGCAATTATGGAAATAGCTATCTTTTTCATGTCATTTAAATTTAAAGACAAATAACACTTTTCATTTTAAATAAAAAAACTAAAATTTTCTAAAAATCGTTTTTAATTTGAATATATTTAAGGGTTAATTTATTGTTTAACAATTTGTTACGTTGTTTTTTTTCGTTTTTGTAATTAGGAGCTCGTCCCTTAATTATTATATCAGAATAATCACTAAAAAGGAAATATTTGATTTCAAATTTCTGGGGGTTGTAACAACAGGATATTTGCTCAAACCTAGCATCTGATAGTGTTTTTCAAGTCCAATTTTTTTGAATCTAAACAATGGGCTGCTATTAAATTAATATATCCTTCC
>CAJJCC010000051.1 GCA_905182585.1 uncultured Flavobacteriales bacterium | reverse complement strand
AAAAAAAACCTCAACGAACGTTGAGGTTATAATTTCAATTAAACGAAAATCACTAGATTTTCTCTTGCGTATTTTTCATAATATTATACAGAAACTCTCTTGCTCTAAACAACTGAGCCTTAACCGTCCCCAAAGGAATATCTAAATGATTAGCAATTTCCTCATAAGAAAACTCCTTAAAATATCTCAACTCGACCAAAGTACGGTAACGCGGTTTTAGCCTCTTTACTACATCATGCATGATTTCAATCTTTTGCTTACGCATGTACGTTTGCTCCGGATCAAGTGCGTCAGATTTTAAATCAATCTCTAATTCACTTCCTTCATCATTTTCTAGCGTTTTATTGATTGAAAAAGTATTTTTCTTTTTCTTTCTAATAAAGTCAATACAGTTATTTGATGCGATTTTAAACAACCAAGTACTAAATGCATAGTTTGGTGTATACTGGTGTAATTTCTTAAAGGCTTTACCAAATGCTTCGATTGTTAAATCTTCAGCATCATCCTTATTATTAACCATTTTTAAAAGCATAAAATAAATTGAGTCTCGGTAACGATCCATCAATTCTGCGTAAGCTCTTTGTGATTTATTTTCTATAGCTTCCCTAACTAAGTTATAGTCATAGAGTGCTTTTTCCGATAAATTTGGTCCTGGTACTACCATTTGCCCACTTTGCTTTTAGATATTGTTCGAATTACTGCGTAATTATGAATTCCAATAGACAATATATCCGAAAATATAGTCGTGATCAAAATCGATCGCACCCCAATTTTAAGGAATATTCTTTGAATAAAAGAATACATTGCAACTTTTTTTATTATCATAAATATTGACATCAGTAACAATTCATCCGTATGATAAATTATGAAGGGGATTAATAGATACCAAAGCGTCGTAAAAGAATAATACAAACTAAGTGTTAATAAATTTCTTTTATTGTATTTCATTCCTGCTAACACGTGCCTTATTTTTTGTGAAAAATAAGACTGAAAACTCAATTTCGGAACAGATTCTGTTTGCGCACCTTTGTTATATACTAGATTAACTTTTGTCCTTTTGGACATTTGATTAATTAGCAAATCATCATCCCCACTTGGAATATGGTAATGAGACTTAAACCCGCCTACTTTTTCAAATAAACTTCTTTTGTAAGCAACATTCCGTCCAACAGACATATATGGAAAACCACTAACTGCCATTGACAAATAATTGGCAGCTATAAAACCTGTATCAATTTGAATAATTGAGTTGACAGCTCCTTTCAATTTTGAGTACAAGCTAACACCTAAAACCAATTCGCTTCCATCTGCAAATCCGTTAACCATACCAACTAACCAGAAAGCAGATAACGGCTTACAATCGGCATCTGTCATAATGAGGTAATCACTTTTAGCGTGCTTAATTCCACATTCAAGTACTTGCTTTTTACCAAAAGAAGATTTTTCCTCTTGAAACGCTACTACCTTTAATTGACTATATTTTTTTTGAAACTCTTTTAAAACAGTTAAAGAATCATCGGTTGAATTATCATCAACAACCAAAACTTCAAAATCAGGATATTTCTGAGACAAGACAAACTCTAAAAACTGAGAGAGGTTATCCTGCTCATTTTTTGCGCAAATAATTACAGAAACAAAGGGTAATTGGGAGAATTTATCTCTAGAAGGCAAATGATTTACCATTCTTCTCCATGTAAATAAATAGAATGACAACAACCCTATTGTTACCAGTACAAACACAACATGAAGGATATAACTAATTGTCATTTACCACAAAGAAACATAATTAGTTTGATTGTTTACTTCTAAGTAACAGGAAAACCCAATCAGACAATGATTTATATTATCTTTGAAGCGCATGGATTTTAATTTATTAAAAAGCGACCCAGGGTCGAACGCAAGAGCAGGAGTTTTAAAAACCGATCACGGTGAAATAGAAACGCCAATATTTATGCCTGTTGGAACTGCAGGCACAGTAAAAGCTGTTCATCAACACGAGGTTGATGAAGATATTAAGGCTCAAATTATATTAGGAAATACATATCATTTGTATTTAAGACCTAAAACTGAAATTTTAAAAGCCGCTGGAGGGTTACATAAATTCATGAATTGGGACAAACCTATTTTAACAGATAGTGGGGGATTCCAAGTTTACTCATTAAGTGGAAGACGAAAAATAAAAGAAGAAGGTGTGAAATTTCAATCACATATTGATGGTTCATATCATCTTTTCACCCCTGAATTCGCTATGGATATTCAACGTGAAATCGGGGCTGATATTATTATGGCCTTTGATGAATGTACGCCGTATCCTTGTGATTACAAATACGCAAAAAGATCGATGCACATGACACATCGATGGCTTAAAAGGTGTTGTGAAAGATTTGACACAACTGATCCACTGTACGGGCACAATCAAACACTTTTTCCTATCGTTCAAGGTAGTACTTATAAAGATTTAAGGTTGCAATCCGCAGAGGCTATTGCTTCTTTCAATAGAGAAGGAAATGCAATTGGCGGACTTTCTGTTGGAGAGCCTGCAGAAGAAATGTATGCAATGACTGAAGTGGTTTGTAGCGTATTACCTACTGATAAACCAAGATATTTAATGGGAGTTGGAACACCTGCCAATATTTTGGAAAACATCGCGTTAGGCATCGATATGTTTGACTGTGTTATGCCGACACGAAATGCCCGTAACGGGATGCTTTTCACAAGTGAAGGAATTATTAATATTAAGAATAAGAAATGGGAAAAAGACTTTTCTCCGTTAGATGCTAATAGCGAGTGTTATGTTGATCAATCTTATTCTAAAGCTTATGTTCGTCACCTGTTCCAAAGCAAGGAAATACTAGGAAAGCAAATCGCGTCAATTCACAATTTGGCATTTTATTTATGGCTTGTCACTGAAGCTAGAAAACATATTATTGCTGGTGATTTTGCTGATTGGAAAAAAATAATGGTTAAAAAAGTACAGGTTAGGCTCTAATGATAAAAAAGCTTGATAAATATATTTTAAAGAAATTTTTGGGAACTTTTTTTCTAACAATATTCTTATTTATTTTGATTGCTGTTGTTTTTGATATTTCTGAAAAAATTGATGATTTCGAACAATTCACTTTAGGTGAAATTGTTTTTGATTATTATTTCAGTTTTATTCCCTGGCTATACAATCTACTAACACCTCTACTGGCCTTTATTGCCGTTGTATATTTCACAAGTAAGATGGCTGGTAAAACGGAGATCATACCCATTTTAGCCTCAGGTATCTCATACAATCGTTTCTTACGTCCTTATTTTTTAGGCGCAACCTTGCTGTTCTTCTTATCCCTGATTTTAAGTCACTTTTTAATACCAATAACGAATAAAAAGAAGATAGAAATTGAGGCGAAGATATACCCTCATACAAGAAGAATAAACAACTCTAAAATTCACAGAGAAATAGCCAAGAACACTTTTATTTACGTTAACAACTACAGTATCAAGAGTGATAATGGCTATAAATTCAGGCTTGAAAAAATAGTAGATGGTCAGTTACTCTACCAGTTTACAGCAAGCAATTTAAAGTGGAGTAGTAAAAAAAATAAGTGGATAGCAAGAAATTGGTCTGAAAGAACAATTGATGGTGACCATGAAATTCTTACCCAAGGAACGATTAAAGACACAATATTGCCTTTTAACAATACAGAATTTCATCGAAGTCCTTTTGAAATAGAGACAATGGATTTTTTCGATATTAACGGTTATATTGAACAAGAAAAACAAAGAGGATCTAGTTACCTTGGAAGGTATCAATTAGAATTAGTGAAACGTACTTCTAATCCATTTTCGATACTAATTCTTGTAATCATAGCAGTTTGTATTAGTTCTCGAAAAATTAAAGGAGGAACAGGTATGCATATCGCAAAAGGACTAGCACTGGCATTAATCTTTGTGTTTTTCGGTCGAATTGCAGACGTTATAGCTGTGAATACCCCTATACCCGCAATAGTTGCACTATGGATTCCTAATCTTGTTTTCACCATTGTTGCTTTTTATATTTACAAAACAGCACCCAAGTGATTAAAAAAATGAATTGAAAATACTGTTAAACACAGTTATAATAGTGGATTTACAAAGCATTAATCTTAAAATAGAATTATTTTAATTTTTTAACAGCTTTATCATATCGAATAAAAATATGCAACCAAACGCTACGAGAATACCTAAAGAGTAAAGGCATAGTTGCTATCAATAGCAAAAATATTACACCCGTAATTTGATAAATCTCAAGGTCAGTTATATAAGTTAGTACTAGCATAGTAGGAATTGCTATTGCCACTCCAAAACCATAGCTTACATACATAGCTCCGTACCAAAACCCCTGTTCCATTTCGTAAACTAAATCACAATTTGAGCATTTTTTTTTAATCTCCCCAAATTTTCGATGGTAAGGATTTTTGTACTTGAATACAATCCCTTTCCTACAACGTGGACAATTACAGTTAAGAATACTTTTAATGGCTGATACTTCTTCCATAATCCAAAATTAGAGCAACGCTTAAAACAATATAAAAATAAAAAAGGTAGCCCTAAACAGGACTACCTTTCATCACTTTTTTATTACTTTATTATTATGCTTCTTCGTAATGTCCCATTGATGAGAACTTCTTGATACGAGTAGCTACTCTTTTTTGAGGTTCAATATCTCTTAATTCATTTAAGGAATCAATGATTGCATTTTTAACGTTTTCAAAAGCTTTTTCAGGATCTGCATGTGCTCCGCCAACAGGTTCTTTAATAACCCCATCGATTAAACCTAACTCCAACATATCCTGAGAAGTCAACTTCATCTTCTCCGCAGCTTCTTCTTTATGATCCCAGCTTCGCCACAAGATTGTAGAACAATTTTCGGGAGAAATAACAGAGTACCAAGTGTTCTCCATCATAAATACCTTATCACCCATTCCAATTCCTAAAGCTCCACCAGAGGCTCCTTCACCAATTACAACACAAACCAACGACACTTTTAATTGTGCCATTTCAATAAGGTTTCTAGCAATTGCTTCTCCTTGTCCTCTTTCTTCAGCCTCTAGTCCAGGAAATGCGCCGGGAGTGTCAATTAAACACACAACAGGAATGTTAAATTTTTCAGCCATTTTCATTAAACGCAATGCTTTTCTATACCCTTCAGGGTTTGGCATACCGAAATTACGATACTGACGCATTTTTGTATTAATTCCTTTTTGCTGTCCAATGAACATCACAGATTCACCATTGATTGAGCCCATTCCTCCAACCATCGCTTTATCATCACCTACATTTCGATCACCATGTAACTCAATAAATGAATTATCATCAGTGATATGGTCAATATAGCCTAATGTATAAGGACGCTGAGGATGACGAGAAACCTGTACTTGTTGCCAAGCAGACAGGTTTTCATATATCTCTTTAGTTTTAACAGCAATTTGCTTCTCGATGTCTTTAATTGTTGTAGAAACATCAACATCTCCTTTGGTTTGAACCTCTTTAATCTTTTCCAATTGTTCGTTTAACTCAGCAATTGGTTGTTCAAAATCTAAATATACCATAACAATAGTTTAGCAGTACAAACTTAATATAATTAATCTATTGATGTAAAAGATTATTTCAACAAAAGAAAATACCTAATTTCGCCCTATAAAATTCGGTTGTTTAACAGTTTATCTTTTTTCTATGGTCTTTTTTCCAAATGCAAAAATAAATTTAGGTCTTAATATTGTCGAAAAAAGGGCTGACGGGTACCATAATATCGAATCCGTTTTTATGCCAATTCCTATTTATGATGCACTAGAAATCACCGAAAACTCAACCGAAACTAAATTTTCAAGCTCAGGCATTCCAATTCCCGATAACGGTGAGCCTAATTTGGTTGAACGAGCTTGGATTTTGTTAAAAGAAGAATTCGATATACCTACTGTAGATTTAGACTTGCTTAAGAAAATTCCAATTGGTGCGGGATTAGGTGGAGGATCTGCCGATGCTGCTTCGTGTATTTTGGGTTTAAATAAAATTTTCAACCTAAACATAACGGAAGAAAAAATTTCAACAATTGCCAGTAAACTAGGAGCTGATTGTGCTTTCTTTATCAAAAACAAACCTGTTTTCGCAGAGGGTGTAGGTGATCAATTCACTCCTATAGAAGTGAATCTCAAAGGGAAACACTTTGTAGTCATCTATCCTAACATTCATGTTTCTACTCCAGAAGCTTACAAACATGTTAAGCCTAGAGGTGTAGGTAAATCTATTAAAGAGATTCTTAAGCAACCTGTTAAGTCATGGAAAGGCGAATTAATAAACGACTTTGAGTATTCGGTATTTCAACAATACCCTTTTATCCAAGAAGTTAAAAACGAACTTTATTCCAATGGAGCTATCTATGCTTCACTAAGTGGAAGTGGATCTACAGTATTTGGTGTTTTTGATAAAAAACCCGAAATCACGTTTTCAAAAGAGGTTCAACGTTGGGACTTTAATTTATAACCTCCTTGAAAATATCCGATTTCTTCTTTTCATTATTAACATTTTGTTTATAACACCTTATCCTTAACGCTACTACCCTACGATGTAATTCGTTATTTTTGCAACATGGAAGATTTTTCTGCGCAATCCAAAACATCAAAAAGAAATCGTAAAATCACTAATGAACAGCTAACGGCTGACCATGGAAAGATGCCACCACAAGCCTTAGACTATGAAGAAGCTGTACTAGGTGCGGTAATGATTGAAAAAGATGCTTTAACTGAGGTTGTAGATATTTTAAAACCTGAAAGTTTTTATAAAAATGCACACCAGAAAATTTATGCGGCTATTCAAGGTTTATTTCAACGCAGTGAGCCTATTGACCTTTTAACAGTTAAAACAGCGCTTGAAAAAGAAGGTCAATTAGAAATTATTGGAGGCCCTGCATACATTGCGCAATTAACTTCTAAAATTGCAAGTGCCGCCAATATTGAAGAACACGCAAGAATTATTTCTCAAAAATATATACAACGTGAATTAATAAGAATATCCTCAGAAATCATTCGAGATTCTTTTGATGAAACTTCAGATGTCTTTGACATTCTAGATTCTGCTGAACAAAAGCTTTTTCAGGTAGCTCAAGGGAATATTAGAAAAAGTCATGATACTATGGCTTCTTTAATTATTGCAGCTAAAGAACAAATTAAAAAAGCTGCGGAATCGGGTGATGGTATCAATGGTATTCCAACTGGATTTACAAGATTAGATAAATTGACATCTGGATTTAAAGGGTCTGAATTACTAATAATAGCTGCACGACCTGCAATGGGAAAAACGGCGCTGGTATTAAGCATGGCTCGAAACATTGTATTGGATTACAAAATGCCCGTTGCAATATTTTCGCTGGAGATGTCAGCTTTACAAATGGTTTTAAGAATGGTTTCTAACGAATCAGGATTAGAACAAGAGAAATTAAAGAAAGGTAACCTCGCCCAACATGAGTGGGAACAATTAAACTCAAAAGTTTCTGCCTTATCAGAAGCGCCATTATACATTGATGACACTCCTGGTTTATCCGTTTTTGAATTAAGAGCAAAAGCAAGAAGATTAAAAGCTCAACATGATATTCAGATGATTGTAATTGATTATTTACAATTAATGAGTGCAGGTGGAAAAGATGGAGGAAACAGACAAGAGGAAATATCGATCATTTCTAGATCGTTAAAAATTATTGCAAAAGAATTAGATGTTCCAGTAATTGCACTTTCACAGTTATCTCGTGCAGTTGAGACGAGGGGTGGGGATAAAAGACCACAACTTTCCGATCTTAGGGAATCTGGAGCTATCGAGCAGGATGCCGATATGGTAATGTTTATTTACCGTCCAGAATACTATGAAATAACAGAAGATGCTGAGGGTAATTCAACTGTTGGATTAACAGAAATAATTGTAGCGAAACACAGGAATGGGGCATTAGAAAATGTTCCATTAAGATTCGAAGGAAAGTATGGACGATTTGTAGATTGGGAACAAGATAGTTTCGCCAACTATGGTTCAAACAATAATTCGAATTCTGAAGACGCAAATCCTCACACTACCGTTATTAAGGGATCAAGAATGAACGATATGTCTAGTGACGATTTACCTTTTTAATTAATGACTAAAGAATCCATACATAACAAGTCGACTATAACTAGATTTAAATCAAGCAACACTTCTAATAGAATGAAGAGCATTTTATTCCTGCTTTTTATTCTATCAAATTTTATATCTCAAGCTACTTACCTTTTCATACCAATGGATGACTCTCAAAAGAATCATCTAAAGGCATATGGAATTTCCTTTTATGCACTTGAAAAGACCTTAGAAGTTGATTGGTTATTAAATTACCGAGGCGGTAGCTTTGCTTTAAAACTGAGCGATGATGTTTTAAAAGAATGCAAAATACGTGGTGTTTCCTTTGAAGTTGTTGCGGATGTACAATACAATAAAATTGTTTTAGACATTACACAGCCTGCCATCAATCAAGACGTAATGAAATTGGAGAAAGCGCCAACTATAGCCGTTTATTCTCCAAAAAATAAACAACCTTGGGATGATGCTGTAACATTAGTTATGGCTTATGCTGAAATTCCATACGAGGTTGTTTATGATGAGGAAATAATAAATGGAGACCTTTCGAAATATGATTGGTTGCATTTACATCATGAAGATTTCACAGGACAATACGGTAAGTTCTGGAGTAGTTACCGAAATGCTCCTTGGTTTAAGGAATATGTACGTTTTAACGAAGGATTAGCAGGGAAACTAGGATTTGATAAGGTATCTGATTTAAAGCTTGCTGTATCGATGAAAATCAAACAATTTGTATTCGATGGTGGATTTATGTTTGCAATGTGCGCAGCAACCGATTCTTATGACATTGCTTTAGCTGCTCAAAATACAGACATCTGTAAATCTATGTTTGACGGTGACCCTAATGATCCTCAAATGCAATCGAAACTTTCTTACCTCAACGGTTTTGCTTTTAAAGATTATACTTTGGTTACAGATCCAACGAAGTATGAATTCAGTTCAATTGATGCAACCGATGATCATTTTAAACTGTTTAAAACAAAAGGTATTCAATCGGATGTTTTTACATTGTTTGATTTTAGCGCTAAATGGGACCCTATTCCTACTATGCTTTGTCAAAACCACACTTCAATTGTAAAAGGTTTTATGGGACAAACAACTGCTTTTAGAAAGGAAAAAATTCGGTCTGATGTTTTAATTCTAGGGCAAACAAAATCAATTAATTCTGCAAGATACATTCATGGGGAATTTGGAAAAGGAACCTGGACGTTTTATGGTGGCCATGACCCTGAAGACCATACGCACAGAGTTTCCGATCCTCCTACAGACTTAAACCTTTACCCTAACTCTCCTGGGTATCGTTTGATTTTGAATAACGTACTTTTTCCTGCTGCGAAAAAGAAGAAGCGTAAGACTTAAAATTTCAGGTTTAGGGTGAAGAATGACATGCCCGTACTTTACAATTATTGGAATTAGATATAGTACTGCTTCAAAAGAAAGGTTACCTCATCAAGTCAAATTGGGTTCGCTGGTAAATTGACAACAATAATTCTTTCATTCTGTTAAAGTTCTTTTATGATAAATAAAAAAAACAATAGTGCTTTAATTCTTATAAAAACCTACAAAAAAAGGCATAAAAAAAGCCGCCCTAAAAGAGCGGCACTAACAACTAAAAGCCAAAGTTTCTTAAACTTACTTGCGAGAATTATAAACGACCATGTCGTCCGACTTGAAACGTGCTTTGGTTACTTTTGACTCTAACCAAAGTTCCGTGAGTAATCTTTCCATGTTAACTCCTTCCTTTTCGAATGTTACAGTTTCTGTAATCCACTCTAAAGTCTTATTTTCAAAAGTTTTATTGTCTTGAAGTAATGCAAATATTTCAGCTTTTGCACTTTCCTTAGTAGAAATCAATCCTTCGGGGAATTGTCTAACAATTTTTGTCAAATTGTCTGTAAACTCTTTTCCTGTCATTAAATCTTTTACTCTAACTCTTGCAGAACCTTCTTCATCGTTCTCATCTTTTTGTGTAGCTGAGAATCCTTTCCAAATGATTTTACAAAATTTAGTTTTCTTTTTACTATCCTCCATTACAAGAATACGACCATCTAAATAATCTGTTTCTTTGATAATTTCTTTTGCTGTCGTTTGGTCCATCTGTTAGGTAAGTTTTGATTACAAAGACAAATAAAAGCTGTTTTACCTTACCAAACAAAAAAATTAGCCTAAACCGTATTTTAAAACCACTAATAAGGTTATTTTTTCGTTAAAGAATCTGGCTTAACAGAAACTGTGTCGATAATTTCTCCCAACATATTGATTATCAAATAAATTAAGAGTACCCCAATTATCATTAGTATCCACAACGGCATCCCAAATACACCTTGTAATAACATGATAACAATTGATAAAACTCCTACAAGTAAACAATATGTTAATTGAGAGTTAACATGATTAATATGATTACATCCTGTTGCCATAGAGCTTAATATTGTAGTATCAGAAATTGGAGAACAATGATCTCCTAAAACAGCACCTGATAAAACGGATGCTATAGAGCAATAAAAAATTGAAGAAACTTCGCCCTCATTTGATAAAAAAGAACTGGCTATGCTTATTACTATTGGAAATAATATTCCCATTGTACTAAAGCTCGAACCAGTTGAAAAGGCAATAACACCTGAAAAGACAAACACAATTACGGGAATTAAATAAAAGTCCATATCAATCGATATGATAAAATCAGATAGAAATTCACCGAGTTTTAAATCGGACAACACCCCATTTAAAGCCCAGGCTAAAACAAGAATCGCAATTGCTGGAACTAATGACTTCATCCCGTCTAAAATCCAGTTAATAGAATTTTCAAATGTATTTTTATTTAAACTGCTAATTATTAAGGTTACGAATAGCGCTGCTGAACTTCCCCAAATAAGTCCTTTATAACAATCTCCATTTTGAATGGACTGAATAATTCCGTCTCCTTTATTTCCTGTGCTATAAATACCAAATAAAGTAACAATCAATAATATACCGATCGGTAAGACAGCCCAAATTGGAGCAATAGATTTTTCGTTTTGGATTGATTTTTCTGTAGCCTTTATATTTGCTTTGAGCTCAAACTTTTTCATTGGTCCAAAGTCTTTTCCTGTTAGAATAAGAATCAAGATGAATATTAAAATAAATATAGGGTAGAAAGAGTAACTAATTGAATTCAAGAATACTGAATATCCGCTTCCTACTCTAGCTGCAATATTGGCATTCGCAATACCTTCATCTATTAATTGCACCTCATAACCAATCCATGTTGACACTAATGCAATACTTGCGATTGGCGCCGCGGTTGCATCTACTATAAAAGCTAATTTCTCTCTTGATATTTTGAACTTATCAGTGATCTTTTGCATCGTATTCCCTACTACTAACGTATTTGCGTAATCATCAAAAAACACAATAAACCCAAGAAAATAAGTGGTTAGAAGTGCTGACTTTTTGGTAGTAGCAAACTTAGACAACCAATTAACCAAACCGTTAAATGCACCCATTCTACTTATTACATTAATCATACCTGCTATTAATAGAGAAAACAAAATTACGGAGGCATGACCAGAGTCTACTAATGAATCTAGAATGTAATGATCTATCGCTTTGTCTATTCCAAATAAATAACTATCTGACGGATTATATAAATAAGAAATAACGGATCCTGAAACAACTCCTAAAACAAGGGATAAAATGACTTGCCTTGTTAGGATAGAAAGTACAATAGCTATTAAGGCAGGAATTAAACCATACCATGAATAAGTCGCTTCGTTTAAGCCTGATGCACATAACGGGACAGTGCTTAAAAGTAAACCTAGAATTATTATCTTTCTCATACTTGATTACGAATATAAGATTTTATGTATCGAACAATATTATTTACGCTTAGTTCATGGCTTATTATTTCATGTGATAATCAAATACCTGAACAATTTGCAATAGAAACCAATTATACTTTTTTTGATCGTTTAAAAGGCGACAGTATTAAATGCATTCACATCGGTAATCAATATATAAATGAGGGAAATACAATCTCGTTTAATGCTGTAAAACATGAATGTGTAGATCAAACAAAAGCAATCGTGAAAATCGAAGGGACTCTTATTAATATTTCCACGAGTTCATTTATTATAAAGACTGAAAATGATACTCTTGCAGGAGTCTTTAATTTTAATATTGAATCACCTAGGCAGTTTGAAAAACTAGAAATTATAACTCAAGGAGTAATTCAAATGCACCCTCAAATAAATTACAAGGTTGATGCTGTTTTATTAAAAGGTGTATCAAAAAAATACCCCAAGCCGCTATAAGATAAAGAAGAAAAGACTTCTTTGATTTTAAACAGTACTCCTTAATTCTTTATAGGGTCATTGGTAACTCAGCAAAACAAGATCACAACACCTTGACCTCCAAAACAGAACAATAGGTCTTGCCAGGATGTTGCTGGGTAATGTATTAACATTATTATCGCCCTGATTGTTGGTTTAACCAACCCCAAAACCGCTATGGTTCAATAGACTAAACTCATGCAGTTGATTCCCATTTAAATTTAAAGGTAAGCCCCTGTAAGGGATTATACTTAATTTGTTTTAGAATATTG
Source organism: uncultured Flavobacteriales bacterium (assembly GCA_905182585.1). Classification (GTDB taxonomy): domain Bacteria; phylum Bacteroidota; class Bacteroidia; order Flavobacteriales_C. Next base: position 11,787 of record CAJJCC010000051.1, on the reverse strand, counting down.
ATTTTTCACATACTCAGGTTTTAATCCATATAACATAATTAATGGCAAAATAAGCAGATCTAATACCACGGCAATAATTAAAGTCACACTCACCAATAATCCCATATAAAAAGTACTTGTAAATGAACTAAACATTAGCGTTAAGAAACCACCAACCAATATTAAGGTTGTGACAATTATTGCTTTACCTGAAGACAAATAGCTACGCTTTAAGGCGTATAAATGAGACCTTCCTTTTTTACGCTCTAGTTTATACTTCGCTAATAAATGAATTGTATCATCAACCGCAATTCCAAAAGCTAACGTAAAAATCAAGCTTGTACTTATTTTTAAATCTATTCCCGCAAACCACATTACTGTTGTCACTAATAATAATGGTAATATGTTAGGTATTAAAGAGAGTAATGCGATTTTCAAGGAATTAAACATCAATCCTACTATGATTGCAATCACCCCAAACGCCAATATGAGTCCAAACATTAAATTAGTGGCTAAGGTTTCATTATTCCTATCAATTAACATTGCCGTCCCCGTCAATTTTAATTGCAAGATTTCAGGGTTAATTTCGTTTTCTAAAAAAACCTTCAGTTTTTCATTAGCATCCTTAATGGCAAGGCCTCCAACATCTTTTATTTTCCCTGAAACTCGACAACTTATAGAATCTTTAGCTACGCAAGTCCATTGCTTTACCATTTCATTATCCACAAAATTTGAATTACCCTTTTTTATATATTTCAACAAAGTTTCATACCTCCGTTTTGTTTCGGGAATACTTCTAAACTCAGCTTTTGAATTTCTTTTCACAAAATTAGCCTCTCTTATTATCGTTAGAGGGGAAAGTAAAAACCCTACTCCTTCTTGCGTATAAGATGATTTCAGGTAAGTTTCTAACTTTTCTAATTCTTGAACAAATTTATAATCAAAAACACCGCTAGAATCGGTAGTGATTTCAGCTTCAAATGGTCTTAATCCAGAATAATTTTCCTCAAAAAACAAAACATCCTTTTTTATAGGATCTTCTTTAGATAAATCTTCTAATAAGAAGTTGTTAATTTTAAGGTCATACGCTGTAAATACTCCAACACTACCCAGCACTATTACCAAGAGTACAATTGCTTTCTGATTGTTGAGCACCTTTATGAATAATACTCTTAAAAATCCATCCCAGATATTTTGTCTTTTCATATTGATTAAACCCAAAGGTGGCTTAACCAAAAGCAAAACTGAAGGCAGCAAGGTAAATGCCAAAAAGTAAGCAACAAATACACTTACTCCCGCATAAATCCCAAACTCACGTATTGGAGAAATGTTCGCAAATATTAAGGCGAAAAAACCAATCGCGGTGGTTAATGAGGTGAAAAAAGTAGCCCATCGAACTTCAATAAAGGCTGTTTTTAAAGCAACATTCTTAGGTTCGCCTTTTCGTAATTCATCAAGGTATTTGGTTAAAAGATGAACCAGATCGGACATTCCCACAACAAAGATGATTGTAGGAAGCATAACCATTAATAAATCAAATGATTTGCCTGTAAAAAGCATAATTGCGAGTGTCCAAATAATGGAGATAATTATGATTATTAATGGAATAACAACACCCCACCAGCTTCTAAAGGAGATATATAAAAACCCAATTAGCAAAATAATTGAAGTCGTCATAAAAACACCTAACTCGGAAACCATAACATCTACAAAATAAACTTGAGCTAAAACTCGACCGCTAAAATGAAAATCTTTGAACCCATACTCTGCCTTCTTTTCGTAAACAAAATCAATTATATCTTTTGATTCCTTTTTGTTAAGTTGACTTTCTATTTTTATAAATAAGCACAGTGTTTGAGCGTTCTCGGGCAAGAAACTTCCTATAAATTGTTCATTTGCAAATATAAAAGCACTATCTGATTTTGTAATCTCGGGTTTTGACAGGTCTAAATAATCGATCAATTTTATTCCGGCAAATCCAGACTTTTTGAGGTATTTACAATTATGAACTGGGGAAACTACAAACTCAACAACCTTTTGAGATTTAAATTCGTCTCCAAAGGCTTTTACTTTTTTTAAAAAATTTAAATCAAAAATATTTTCTCCATTCCCTACTGCAATAAGTAAGAAATCACTATCATCCCCATACTCGTCTCGATACTTCTCAAAAACTTTCATGGAATTATCTTCCTTTGGGAAATATTTTTCATAATCGTAATCAAACTCTAAATTTTGAAGCTCAAAAACAAAGTATCCTGTTAGGATGGTTATAAAGACAATAATAAGTCTCGCCCATTTTTTCATGCGACAAAATTACAATTTAATTAAAGAATTAAATCATAAACAATTGTTCTTTAACTTTTATTAAATTGATAGGTGTTGTAAATTAGAGTTAATGAAGATCCAACTAGACTTTTCCTCCATTACTATTGAAAATGCTATTTTAAAAATAGAAGAGTCTACAATTGAGGAAGACTGGTTAACAGATTGCTTGATTTTTTTGAAGTCATATAAGAATCAAACTGAGTTTACTTTTCAAACAAGTGGAACTACAGGTGAAAAGAAAAAAATTAAAGTCCTTAAAGAACAGATGATCTTTAGCGCATCAGCTACTCTTCAATATTTTAATCTAAAACCAAGTCAAAAAGTTTTTTTATCCTTAAGTACAAATTACGTTGCGGGGAAAATGATGATTGTAAGAGCTATTATTGGCAAACTTAGCTTAACGCTAGCTCCACCATCAACCGCTCCATCAAGGTATATTTCTGAAAAATATGATTTTGCTCCATTTGTCCCTATGCAGATCTTAGATTTGCTGGAATCTGGAAAGATTAAAAACTTTGATAAAATACTTGTAGGTGGTGGAAACGTAGATAGTAGGTTGTTAAATCCACTTGCTGATTTTAAAACTACAATCTTTGAATCCTTTGGAACAACTGAAACGTTAACTCATTTTGCCATTAAAAGATTACTTCCCGATAAAGAAAATTACTTTAAAACACTTCCGGGGTTTACTGTGAAAACGAATAACGACAACGAATTAATATTAAATAAAAATAAGCTTATCAAAGAGTCTTTATGCACCAAAGATTTGATTAAGCTTAAATCTGAGTCTGAATTTCAATGGATTGGCAGAAGTGATAACTTGATTAATTCAGGCGGTGTTAAAATCATTCCAGAAGAAGTTGAAAAAAAGATTCAGCAACATATTACAACACCATTTGTAATAGTTGGTTTAACAGATGAAAAGTTTGGTGAGATAGTTGTGCTAGTTTCGGAAGGAAAAACCATTGAGGAATTAAATAATACGGAATTAAATATTTCTAAATATGAACTTCCTAAGAAGTATTTCGTATTGAATGAATTCCCAAGAACTGAAAGCGGAAAAATAAAGAGAAAACAAATCTCTGAGCTTATTAAAACATGAAAAAAACATTAATCTTCATAGCATTTATTAGCGGTTTATCCTTCCTTAGTGATCGACTTCCCTATAAGGAAATACAATATGGAGATTCATTGATTTTAACTTATGATGACAACAACGGTGGATTAGACTGGGACAATTCAGGAAGACGAATTGCATTTGAATCTTCATTCGAGGAATCCAAAAACATTTACTTTATCGACTTTTATGATTTACCGATTACTTTTTCTAGGAACGGCTTTCACTATGCTCGATATATAAATGAGTTAAAAGACAGAAATAGTGTTTACAATCCTTTAGCATTTGCTAGAGATACTGCCTTCACTTCTCCTAAATGGAGTTCAAAAGGTAAACTACTTTTATCGGTTGGACAATATGGCTTGAAAAACGAAGTTTTTATATCGAAAAGAAGCACTCGAAAAACATTAGGCACCAAAATTAAAAATGTTGCCGCTGCTAATTGGAAAAATGATTCCATTCTTTTAATTGTTAAAAAAGATCAACCTAAGCAACTCTTAGAAATCTCTCGAAAAACATTAAAAAGCAAAGTAATTTTAAACACAGAACATAATATCATTGGAATTTCAAAACAAAAAAACGCAATTTACCTTTCGAGTATTGGCGGAGTTTGTGAACTTTCCTACTCTACTCAAAAAAGTATTTGGTTTGAATTACCCATTAAAGGTCAAACCACAGCTAAATTAGGAAAGTTAAATTTTATTGGATTAGATAAAAATAATAGTGCAGAGGTACTTGATTTGAATAATGGAGCAAAATACCCTTTTTCTGTTGGAGAAAAAGATGGTTCACCAGTGATATCAAAGGACGAAAAATTTGTCGCTTTTTTTTCTGGCTATATTAATGGTATAGTAATCAAAAGAGTAGATAAAAAATTCTATTTAGAATAAACCTTTTCTGATTTTTCTAAGTACAAGATTCAAATAATTAAATGGGGATAATCGCAAATATAAAGAGCTCAGTGTTGTTTAGGAAAGTATTTTACTTCTTTCCCGTACAACTTATGCTTGTCCATTTAAAAAATAATCCTGTTTTAATATCGTTTTGGTTTCTCATTGTCACCATTTCTTCACGAATGGTTTCAGAAAAATACGGAATACCATTTTTGTATCTAAGCCCAGAGTATTTAGGGCATGTAAGCTTTCTATCTTTTTTTATAGTTGGTTTTTCGTTTGGAGGTTTTATTATGGCTTTTAATGTTTCGAGTTATATCACAAATGGCCATAGATTCCCTTTCATAGCCACCTTATCAAAGCCGTTTTTAAAATACACTCTGAATAATGTTTTTTGGTCAGGGTCATTAATATTAATTTACTTAATCAGCTCGTTTAGATTTCTTGTTTATGAAGAAGGTTATTCTATCATTGACACTTTTATTTTTCAATTCGGTTTTTTAATTGGAATTGGATTAATGATCACTATTAATTTTGTTTACTTCACTAAAACAAACAAAGATCTTGAGAAACTATCAAACGGTAAATACACAACTAAACCAAAAAGCAATCCAATAAACGCAGGTTTTCACAAAAAAGTTAAATGGGAAAACTTTTTTAATTCCGAAAAAGAATGGAGAGTTGAAACCTATTTATCCCGCCCACTTACCGTTGGTATTGCAAGGTCTACGGAACATTATGACCGATCGATGCTTAAACAAGTTTTTGAACAAAACCACCTAAATGCTGCTTTGTTTGAAATAATTGCTCTTATCACAATCATCTCCTTAAGTTTTGGAAGTAACATTGATTACTTTATGATTCCTGCAGGAGCTAGCTTAACCTTAATGTTCACTATGTTTATTATGATTGCTAGTGCAGTACACTCCTGGTTTAGAGGATGGGCTCCTGCTATCTTAATTATACTCCTAGTTTTGTTTAACCATGCTAGTAAATATGAGTTTTTCTCTCCTCACAATAAAGCTTACGGTTTAAATTATGAAACAGAACCAGCACAATTCAACACTGAAGTGCTAAATCATAACATTAACCCTATAAATTACAGAAATGATTATTTACATACTATCGAAATTCTGGAAAACTGGAAAGCAAAAAATACTACCTCAAAAAATAAAAAGCCTAAAATGGTTTTTATTAATACTACAGGTGGAGGAATGAGAAGCGCATTATGGTCGTTTTACTCTATGCAATATTGTGATAGTATTTTAAATGGTAAGCTTCTAAAGCAAACTCAATTAATTTCGGGATCTTCAGGAGGATTAGTTGGAATGTCTTATTTGAGAGAATTGATGTTACGTGAAAAAAATAACACTATTACCAATTTTCATGATATTAAATACAATGAAGATTTATCTAAAGACATTTTAAATCGTATCGCATTTTCGCTGACTATAAATGACTTTATTTTCAAGTTTCAAAAATTTGAAAACAATGGATTTGAATATACTAAAGATAGAGGTTACGCTTTTGAGGAGCAGTTAAATGATAACACAAGAGGCTATATGAATAAAAAGCTTTATGAGTATTATAAACCTGAGTTTGAATCTAAAATCCCAATGCTAATTGTAAATCCAACAATAATAAATAGTGGACAACGATTAATCATTTCTCCACAACCTACATCTTACCTTTCCTATATTGCACCCCAAGAAAATATTTCGAATGATTATTTATTAGAGAGTATTGAATTTAAACGATTTTTCAAAGACCAAGGAGCTAATGATTTAAAATTTCTTTCCGCTTTAAGAATGAGTAGTACATTCCCTTATGTTATGCCAATTGTATATCTTCCAAGTAAACCTGCACTTAAGGTCATGGATGCAGGATTAAGAGATAATTTTGGCGTGAAAAATTCAGTTAAATTCTTATATACATTTAGGAAATGGATTGCAAATAATACAAGTGGAGTTGTATTCATTCAAATAAGAGACTCTAGAAAGCAGCCAGAGGTAGAACCTGACGAGGAAAAAAGTTTCTTAGCAAGTCTTTCTGCACCGGTGGAAACAATTTACAAAAATTTATTTCTAACTCAAGATTATGATCACGATCAGCTTATTCAATATACAAGTGAATGGTTTAGAGGAAATGTAGATGTACTAAATATGGTCCTTGACAACACCAAAGAAAAGCAGTTAAGTTTGAGTTGGCACCTTACGGAATCGGAGAAAAAAACGACTTATAACTCAATTTTATCATCACAAAACCAAGAAGCTATACAGAGGCTAAAACAACTCATAAATTAGCAACCTTTTCCCACTTCAACAGTATAAGTCAAGTCTACTTATGCTTCAAGTGAAAAAAATCATATTTATAATATATTTAATCCTATCCGTAAATAATGTAAACGGGCATGTAAACGAAAAAGACTTACAAGCTGTTTATCTTTTAAAAATCGCTGATAATTTCTCTTGGGAGATTAGTGAAAAACCAATATCTATAGGCGTATTAAGTAACAACCATGATTTCCTATTTAAACTTAAAAAGTACTCTTTAAACAAAACAATATCGGGGAGAAACATTAAGGTTAGAATTGCGTCAAATCATAAGAAGTTAAGCGATTTTGACATAATTCTAGTAACTAAAGAAAAAAACAAAAATTTAGAACAATACGTTAAGAATATAGACAATAATAAAACATTACTTTTTACACAATCTGCTCCTAAAATGGATTTCCCCATGATAAATTTTTATACGAGCTATGACAAAAAGATAAAGTTTAAAATCAACGCAAATTCACTTAAAAAGCATATTCTTCCTCCAACTCCAATCATGCTTATACTTGGAGGAAGTGATAATGACATTTTATCCTTATTTGAAAAAAAGGATTCGTCTTTATTAAAAGAAATAAATAAAATTTTATTACTTAAAATCCAAAATAAAGATCAAGAAGATAAATTATCAAAACTTGAAGATGAATTTAATTATGCTCAGAAATCTTTAAATCAAAAACAACTTGAAATTTTAGAGAAATCAAATGAAATAAAAAATATTACGGGTAAACTAAATGTTCAAAAGAAATTTTTACAAAAAATATCTTCTAAAATAGACGCTACCTCTAATGCATTAAAAGAAAAAAAGAATCAAATTAAGAATCAAGATTCTAAGCTAACTGATCAACTTTCTACATTTAAAAATCAGAAAGAAAACATCTCCGATCAACAGAAACAAATTAAATCTCAGAACAACATTTTAAAGCAGCAAAAGAGCATTTTATTAATAAAAGAAAAACACCTTAATTATACTTACTTATTTTCTTTTATTTTACTCGGTATTTCGGCTTTTGCAGTAATATCTTTTAATGGAAAAAGAAATTCGAATAAGCAACTAGCTAAACAAAACAAGAAATTACGACTAACATTAGGAGAACTCCAAACAGCTCAAGCGAAACTAGTTCAAAATGAGAAAATGGCGTCACTAGGGATGGTTACTGCAGGAATGGCCCATGAAATTAACAACCCTATGACTTTCGTGTACTCAGGAGTTACTGTTTTAGAAGTAGAACTTAAATCTTATACCAACTTCGTCCAAGAAGTTTTATCATTAATAAGTTCAGATCAAGCTATTGAAAAGATAATAGATTCAATTAATAAACTAAAAATGGATTATGAATTTGAAGAAACTCATGAATCTATTGATCAAACAATTATAGATATTAAGCTGGGTGCTAAAAGAATAACCGAGATTGTTGAAAGCTTACAAAGCTTCTCTCGCTTGCATGAAGACAATGTTAAGAAAGTTAACATTAATCAATCTTTAAATTCAACATTAACAATTCTAGGAAGTCATGCTCGTAAAAAGAATGTTAATATAAAAACAAACCTGGATGAAAACTTGTTTGAAATTGAATGTTTTCCAGCGTCAATAAATCAAGTATTTGTTAACGTTATTTCAAATGCTATTGATGCAACACCAAATAATACAGGAAACATTAGGATTTTAACACAAAAACTAAAAGACCACTGCTTAATACAAATATCGGATAATGGTGTTGGTATTGAGAAGAAGAACATAGACAAGATATTTGATCCATTTTTCACTACAAAAGAGATTGGAAAAGGTACTGGTTTAGGTTTATCCATATCTTATAACATTGTAAAAAAACACAATGGTAACATTACAGTAAATAGCACACTAAACAAAGAAACCACTTTTAAAATTGAATTACCCTTAGCATATTTTAAATAGCAACATGCCTAAAAAAGAACTAAAAATCAAACCGAAAATCTTATATGTTGATGATGAATCCATTAATTTAAGATTATTTAAAGTGAGTTTTAAGAGTGATTATGTGATTCAAACCTCACCTTCGGGAGAAGATGCTTTGGAAATACTAAATACGAATGAACGTTTTGATATAATTGTTTCAGACCAAAGAATGCCGGGGCTTACAGGAACAGAATTCATGATCAAAGCAAAAAAAAAATTACCCAATTGTAAATTCATTTTATTAACTGGATACACTGATATTGAAGCATTAGAAAAAGCTATTAATGATGTTGGTATTTGGCAATATGTTAAAAAGCCATGGGAACCTTCCAATTTAAAATTCATAATAAATAACGCGTTTTCTAATTTACAAGCAGAAAAAGAAAACATAATTATTAGCTCAGCATTACAAAAAAGTGAAGAACGATTAAATTTAGCTTTAACAGGGACCAAAGTTGGTGTTTGGGATTGGGACTTAGAAACGAATGAAATGTACTTCTCTCCTACCTGGAAAGAAATGTTAGGATATGAAAGTGATGAATTAGAAAATAAACTTCAAACTTGGGAAAACCTTTTACATAAAGACGATTTACAAAAATACTTTACCCATTTAAACAACTATATAACGGGCGCGAATGAAACCTATGAAATTGAATTCAAATTAAAACATAAAAATGGTCAATTCATTCATATTCTATCTAGAGCAAGGGGGAATAAAAACGAATCTAACGAATATATTAGACTTACCGGAACTAATATTGATTTAACAGGAAAGATTAAGGCTCAGCAACAAACAAAGGATCTAAATGAAGAATTAGAAGAGAGAGTTGAGCGGAGAACTCACGCTTTAAAACTTTTAAATATTCAATTAATCCAAAGAAATAAGTTTGAGCATTTAATCTCAAAGATATCGTCTGAACTAGTTGGTATTCAAACGACTGAATTAGACGTACAAATAAAAGTTGCATTAAATAATATCCTTGAATTTAGCTCTGCCCAAAACTCATTTGTTTTTAGTATTGTAAACGAGGAATTCACTTTAGATCATGAAGCCTTTAAAGGACAGGAGTTCTCATCTATTCAAAATATAATTCATAAAAAAACCAAACAAGATTTACCTCTTATTTATTCTAAACTAAGCACATTTGAACCTGTAATAATAAAAGACACCCAATTAATTCCTGATGAATTTGAAACGGAAAGAGAAACTTTTGAGCAAAATAAAATTGAATCTATCTTAATTATTCCACTTTTATTAAACAGAAATTTAAAAGGAGGATTAGGAATCTCTTTTTTAAATCAAAAGAAAGATTGGAATCAAGAGGATATCAATCTACTTCGATTTATAGGCGAAATTTTCACAAATACTATTGAAAGAAACCAAAGTGAAAAAAGTTTAATTAAGCGGGATAAGCAATTATCAAAAGCCAATACAGTAATTTCAAAAAATGAGCGAAACACAAAACTTTTACAAAACATTGCAAGTATTGCGAACTCGCCTCTGCAATTAAAAGAAGCGCTTAGTTTATCACAAGAAATAATAATTAACCAGTCAAAAGGAATTTCAGGTATGCTGTTTAAAGTAAACCAAAATTCAAACGGCAATGGATTTGTTATTGAAAAAACTATAGCCAAGACAGTTCAAGAAGAGCGTAATCTTAGTGATTTATTTCATAAAGAAGATAATAAACTAAAACAAGTTTTGGATAAAACGCTGTCGGAGTTTACTCCACAAATAAAAAATAATATAAACTTAAAATACAATCCAGACGTATTAATTTCATACTCGTTTAATTTGTCTACCATCCCAGTAATTGTAGGAATTGACATGCTATATGTTTTCTTAACAATACTGCCTACGAGTAGTGATATGCTTGATAACCAAAATATACTAAAAGAAATTTCTCGTGAAATATCATTTGTAGCAGAAAGGGATATTACGAAAGCTGAGTTGAAAAAATCTTTACAAAAAGAAAAAGAATTAGGTGAATTAAAGTCCCAATTTATTTCAATGGCTTCACATCAATTTACAACTCCCTTAACTGTAATAAAAGCGAATATAGAGCTATTTCAAATCTTGGCAAGCAAGATAGATTGTGAGCTAAAAGAGAAATTTGATAAAATTTCGACAAGAATTGAAGATGAAGCCACGCGATTAGGTCACTTAATGAACGATGTACTATTATTAGCTAAATTCGACGCAAACGTACTTTCACCAGTCTTAATACAAGACGATATAATTAAAGTCATAAATAACTTAATTGATAAATTAAATCAAATTCAAACGGATAAAAGGATAGCAACTATTCAAATAGAAAATACAATTCCTGAAATTTATTTTGATGAAAAGTTATTCACCTACGCGTTCACAAACCTATTAAAGAACGCATTTAAGTATTCAAAAAAAGCTCCGTCACCAATCGTCAATATTTCAGTAAATAATGCCTTAATAATCGAAGTGATTGATTTTGGTAGAGGAATCCCGAAAGGAGATATTAAAAACTTGTTTCAACCTTTCTTCAGAAGTAATAACACCCAAGACATAGAAGGAACGGGATTAGGATTAGTTGTCTGTAAAAACTATGTTGAATTACAAAATGGATCCATTGAAGTCGAATCAAACGAAAATAGAAAAACTATTTTTAGAATTTATTTACCAGTAAGCAATCATGAATAAATTTTTAATAATAAAAGATGAAAAAAACATAGGGGAAACTATTAAGGAAATATTAGACCTTAATGACTATAAAACGGAAACCGCTGAAAATGGTTTAATTGGAGTGGCTAAAACCATACAATTTTAGCCTGATTTAATTATTTGTGATATAATGATGCCAGAAATGGAATATCTACTACCCCGTTCATATTCTTAACTGCAGAACTATTATAGTACTCCCCATCGATAGGAAAGATTCTAAGTTACTTTTAATTATTTAGCATGCCATTGCCTTTTGATAGTAAATTTCATTTGGTGGTACTTTTCCTATTTCTGTATGCCTTCTTTTTGTGTTGTAAAATGAAATATACTCCTTAACTTTTTGATATAGATCTAAGCCTCCATTTGGTGGGTTAAGATAGATTTTCTCTTGTTTAATAGAGCGCCAAAATCGTTCTATTTAATGTTATCTAGCGCTCTTCCTTTTCCATCCATTGATATTTTGATCTTGTTTTTCTTTAGCTTATTAATGTACACATCACTAGTATATT
>CAJJCC010000050.1 GCA_905182585.1 uncultured Flavobacteriales bacterium | reverse complement strand
CTTAAGCACGATTCAATAAGTAATGCTAAGAACTTTAGGTTAACGGATGATGAATATCAATCTTTTATTACTTATTTGTTAGATAATGAATACGATTATCAAACCAGTACTGGCAAAGGATTAAAAGCTTTGAAGAAGAGAGCCGAAAAGGACAGTATCTTGGTTGACATAGCTTCAGAAATTAAATTGATTGAGGATAAAATAATTCTTAAAAAGAAGTCGGACTTAAAGAAGTTTAAAAGTCAAATAAAGGGGTTTTTAGAAATAGAAATCGCTTCTCGTTATTTCTTTCAAATAGGAAAAATTGAAAGTAGCTTAGGGAATGATTTTTTTGTAGACGAAGCTGTTGAGATTTTAACCAACAATGAACGTTACACTTCTATTTTATCCGGAAATTAAATACGAGTTGGATTCTAAAAACGAAAAAATAGGATATTACATATTTTTCACAGGGCTATTTGCTTTGTCTGCGAGCATATCTGTATCTAAATTCACCACTTCTCTGTCTATTATATTAATGGCCGTTGCTTGGCTTGTAAAGTGGGATTGGAAACAAAAATGGAAAGGACTTCAAGATAATTATAAGTTATTATTAGCCTCAACAGGTTTGTTTTTAATTTTTGTTATTGGTTTGTTTTATAGCGAAGATATGAAGTTTGGTTGGAAAGATGTAAAGGTGAAAACACCTTTGTTTATTCTGCCGGTCTTATTCACTACCAGTTATTCAATTAATCGTAAACAAATTATTACGGCTTTTATTTTAATGACTAGTTCTGCTATTACGGCTACGATTATTGGTTTTGTTAATTATAATTTAAATTATAATACAGCGTCGGAGTGGGTGGATTTAAGGATTATTTCACCATTTATAAGTCTTATTCGATTGTCATTAATACTTTGTGTAGGTTTTGGTTTAGGACTCTGGGGACTAATAAAGTTAAAGCATATCTCGAAATGGTTTTTGATTATACCACTTTGTTGGATTGTATTCATTTTGGGGTATAGTCAAAGCTTAACAGGAATTGTTTTGATTCCAATAATTGTAGTGTTATTTATTAAGTTTATTGTAAAAGGACAAAAACTATTAACGGTTACGCTGAGTGCTATTTTATTGGCTGTTTTTGCTTACTCTGGTCTTCAGATATATCATGTATATAAGTTAGTTTTTATTAATCATGAAGATGTCGCATTGGAAAAAACAAAATCGGGAGTAGATTATTTCCATGATTTTAAAAACAAGTCCACTGAAAATGGACATTATGTCTATCGAAATATTAATAAGAATGAAGTTGAATTAGAATGGGCTAAAAGGAGCACTTTAAACCTCAAAGAAATTAGGAATGGTTATAATTATTTCCCCATACTTTATCGCTACCTAGCATCTAAAGGTTTAACGAAAGATTCAACAGGAATTGCGGCTCTTTCCAATGAAGATATTCATTACATAGAAAATGGATTAACAAACGTATTCTTTACTGATTGCAATCCAGTGAGTAAGCGTGTTTATCAATCTTTTTGGGAAATAAATGAAGCAATTCAATCAGGCCATTTTAAAGGCAATAGCATAACAATGCGTTTCATTTTTTGGAAAACTGGAGCGAAACTATTTAAGGATAATTGGTTGTTTGGAGTCGGAACAGGAGATGTTAAGAAATCTTTTTTATCAGAGTACGGAAAGAGTACGAATGGTGAAGTTCGTAAATTTAAATTGCGCTCTCACAACCAGTACCTTTCTACTGGAATTGCGTTAGGAGTAGTTGGTTTATTTATCTTCCTTTTTATTATAGTTTATTATTGGAGTTCATATAGTGGTTCACTAAATTTTTTATTCATTATTACACAAGCTGTTCTAATCCTTGGCATGTTTTGGGAGGATACATTAGAAACTCAAGCCGGTGTTACTATTTTTGCGCTGTTAACAAGCTTATTATTGTTTGAGAAAAAGGACGATAAATAATTTAGAAATGTATTCAACAGAAAAAAGGGAGTGGTTTAACCACTCCCTTTTTTCTGTTGAATACTCTGTTACTTTTTTAAGTAGTTAATAATTTGAATCCTCTTCCATGCATATTTACGATTTCAAGTTTTGGATCAGCTCTTAAGTACTTTCTAAGTTTAGTAATGTAAACATCCATTGACCGCGCGTTAAAGTAGCTATCGTCTTTCCAAATTTTATTTAGAGCAACTGTACGTTCTAATACATCATTGGTGTTTTCACACAAGAGCTTTAATAAATCAGCTTCCTTACTTGTTAATTTTTGACCAGGATCTTCTTTTCCCTTTAAAACTCTTCGATCATAATCAAAACTAAGAGAACCAATTTCAAAATGCTTAAGCTCTTGTTTTACAGTGTTGGCGCCATTTGTTCTGCGTAAGATTGCTTTTATTCTTAACAATAACTCTTCCATAGAAAAAGGCTTCGTTAAGTAATCGTCAGCTCCACTTTGAAAACCTTCAATCTTATCTTCCTTTAAAGACTTCGCCGTAAGGAATATAATAGGAACTTCCTTATTCGTGTTTCTAATTTCCTTAGCAAGTGTAAACCCATCTTTGATCGGCATCATAACATCCAGTGCACAAAGATCAAATTCACCTTTTAAAAATGCTTTAATTCCTTTATCTCCATCCGTTTCTAGCTGACAGTCATATCCTTTTGCTATTAAGTATTCTTGTAGTAGCGATCCTAGGTTAGCGTCATCTTCAACTAATAATATTTTTATATTGTTACTCATCTTCGTTTGGTTTAAAAGGTAAATAAATACTAAATACAGAGCCTTTTCCTATTTGGCTTGTTACTTTGATGGATCCCTGATGTTTATCAACAATAGACTTAACATAGCTCAAGCCTAATCCGAATCCTTTAACGTCGTGTACGTTTCCAGTAGGAACTCTATATAGTTTATCAAATATTTTATTTGTATTTTCTTTCGTTATTCCAATTCCATTATCCGTCACATCAATCACGATGCCATTATTTAAATTTCGAGTTGAAATCACAATTGATGGAGCTTCCGGTGTGTATTTTATAGCATTATCAAGGAGGTTATTGATGATGTTGGTGAAGTGTATTTTGTCAGCTATAATAATTGATGTTTGAGCATTGAATAATGTAGTTATGTTTCCGTTTTTTCCTTCTACCCTCACCTTGGCCTGGTTGCAAGCATGATTTATGACATCTTGAGAATTAATCTCATGAAATTTAAGTTTAAAATCATCTTTATCTAATACAGCGCTTTGTAGGACATTCTCAACTAACGTCTCCAATCGCTTGTTTTCTGAGTTAATTACATTAACATAATGCAAAGTCCTTTCTTGTGTTTTAGGGATGTCTTGATCATTCAAAACTTCACAAGCTAGGGATATCGTAGAAATAGGAGTTTTTAACTCGTGCGTCATGTTATTTATGAAGTCAGTTTTAATAACAGCTACTTTTTTCTGGCGGACAACAGTGGCAAACGTAATCCAAAATACAATTACAATGGTTAAAATAAATACAGATGACAACGCGATAACGTCACCAACTGATTTGATTAAGAATCCACGTTCTTTAGGGAAAATAATGCTTAAATGGTCTCTACTGAAAAAGAAATCACCAGGGAAAAGCTGAATAGAGTAGGGAGAATTAATAAATTGGGCAGTTTCAATACCTTTTTCTTTTAAAACGAGGTTGTTGTTTGAGAATAGGCCAATTTGAAATTTAGTATTAACCCCATGGTTTTTAAGTTCTGTTTTTAAAAGTTTACTTAAAAGATGAGGATTAACTCTTTCGGTAATTCCTTTTGGTCTTCCGAAGCTTGTTAGGTCTTGAATGATGTCTTTAAATACCGCGTTTTTTGAAGGGTCATTATAAATATTTCTTCCGTTTCTAGATTTACTAGTATTGGACGATCTTTGAATTATATTCCCGTTTTCATCTTTCAGGATTTGTGTTGTTTTTTTAATTAGTTTTCCTTCAGCTGTTTCAAAAACACTTTCTTCCTCTAGTTCGAAGGAGTAGTTTCTTGAGTTAAAATTAGTATCTATTGAAGTATGGGTTTTTATAGAGAATGGCTTAATAACTGGTTGGGCTTGTTGAATACTATTATAAAGTGATAGTTTTTCCAGTCGCTCTAATCGCTGAACGGAAACACTCATTGCATGCATTACATTTTCTTTGAATTGTTGCTCCTTTAGTTCGATAGCACTGTTTAACCAATAGCCTTGTACGACAATTATCCCCAATAAGGCAGCTGTCATAACTGATACTAATATTTTTAAGTGATTTTCCTTCACAATTTAAATGTAACGTTAAAATTTTCGAATGTTAAATTGGTTAACATTTTTTAACGACGATTCTTTTTAAAATAGCAACAGTAAAAGTTGTTTTAGGTTACAAAGGAGAATATGAAAATTTTATAACGACTGTAAATAAGATTTGGCAACATATGTGTCGTCCTAAAAAGAGCTGAACATTATGTTCAGCTCTTTTTTTATAAAAGAAGTATAAAAACTACATCTTGTCGAATCCTGTATATTTTTGAAGCACTTCAGGTATTAAAACCTCTCCTTTTTCATTTTGATTGTTTTCAATTAATGCAGCCATTATTCTTGGTAATGCCAATGCACTCCCATTTAACGTATGTGCTAATTGAGGTTTTTCTTTACCTTGTCTGAACCTTAATTTTAATCGATTACTTTGGTAAGTTTCGAAATTTGAAACGGAACTAACTTCTAACCATCTATCTTGTGCAGTTGAAAAAACTTCAAAATCAAATGTTAAAGCAGCAGTAAATCCTAAATCTCCACCACACAATCTTAAAATTCTAAATGGAAGTCCTAATTTTCGAACCAAACCTTTTACATGGTCAACCATTTCATCTAATACAGCATAACTATTGTCAGGGTGAACAACCTGAACAATCTCAACTTTATCAAATTGGTGTAGTCTGTTTAATCCTCTAACATCTTTTCCATAAGAACCTGCTTCTCTTCTAAAACATGGAGTATAAGCGGTGTGCTTTTTAGGTAACTCATCTTCCGACAAAATTACGTCACGATAAATGTTAGTTACAGGAACCTCTGCAGTAGGGATTAAATATAAGTCATCAGCAACAGCATGGTACATTTGACCTTCTTTATCGGGTAATTGACCTGTTCCGACCCCTGAAGCTTCGTTAATTAATAATGGAGGAATTACTTCATGGTAACCTGAGTTATCAGCCTCGTCTAAAAAGAAGTTAATTAAGGCACGCTGTAAGCGCGCGCCTTTTCCTTTATAAACAGGAAAACCCGCTCCGGCTATTTTAACACCAGTTTCAAAATCAATAATATCTTTTTCTTTAACGATATCCCAATGTGGTTTAGCTCCTTCATGAAGATTAGGGATTTCACCTTCCCTAAAAATCTCTACATTGTCTTCTTCTAATTTTCCCGTTGGAACTGTTTCATGCGGAACGTTAGGGATACGGTATAGTAAGTCTGTGAATTTATTTTCTATTTCATGCATTCCATCTTCAAGAGATTTTTGTTCTCCTTTGATAGCTTGTACTTTTGATTTTGCTTCGTTTGCTTCTTCATTTTTTCCCTCTTTGAATAAACCACCAATTTCTTTGGACATTTTATTCCCTTCAGCACGAAGTATTTCAACCTTAGAAATACGATCTTTTCTTTTAATGTTTAGTTCAATGATTTCTTGAATAAGTGAATCAGAATCTAGGTTTCTTTTTTTCAAACCTTCAATAACTTTGTCTTTATTGTCAAGAATATATTTTACTTGAAGCATAACTTAAATTTTAAAGTGTAAATATATAAAAGCGGTTTTTTAAAACAGCTTTGATGGCGGATTATTTAAACCAAAAAGCTCTAAAATAAAAAAGACCACTCAAATGAGTAGTCTTTAATATCGTACAAACGAGTTTTTATTTAAGCTTCAGCTTTAATAGAAACAAACGATTTGTTATTTCTCTTTTTTCTGAATTCCACTTCACCATCAGTTAATGCAAATAATGTGTGGTCTTTTCCCATACCAACATTTTCACCTGGGTGATGCTTAGTTCCTCTTTGGCGAACGATAATGTTACCAGCAATTACTTGCTCTCCACCAAATTTCTTCACTCCTAGTCTTTTCGATTGCGAGTCTCTACCATTGTCCGAAGACCCAACTCCTTTCTTATGCGCCATATCTTAAAAAATTTTTTAGTTAGCAGAAATTGATTCAATTTGAATTTGAGTGAACAATTGTCTATGTCCATTCAATTTTTGGTATCCTTTTCTTCTTTTCTTTTTGAAGACCAATACCTTGTCTCCTTTAACGTGTGAAAGAACCTTTACAGTAACTTTCGCACCTTTTACAGCCGGGGCGCCAACATTAACTTTCCCATCGTTGTCTACTAAAAGAACTTTTTCGAAATCAACCGAACTTCCTTCTTCTGCAGCCAAACGATGAACAAAGATCTGCTGATCTTTCTCTACTTTGAACTGTTGCCCTGCTATCTCTACAAT
>CAJJCC010000049.1 GCA_905182585.1 uncultured Flavobacteriales bacterium | reverse complement strand
AATGGTGAGAATACGGAAACAATTAAAGTTAATTCAACTGCAGACTACTTTGTTAAAGTAACAGATGCTAATGGTTGCGTTGGACGTGATACTGTAAGTGTTGTTATACAGCAATGTCAGGAGCGATTATGTGGTGGGGATATTAATTTTAACACTTGGATCCAAGCGGGATTATCAACAGATGGAAATTGGGTGGTTTCTGGCGATGGGAGTAGTGTAAATCAAACTATTAATGGAAGTCCAACTTTTTACAATGGAAAAAAAGATTACTTGAACGTTAAGTTTTCTGGTAAAATGAGAACAGATTTTGGAGGTGATGACGATTTTATGGGAATGGTGTTTGGATATCAGGGCGATGTATTAATCGCGAACTATCCAATTACAATAAAAACTTATGTTTTCGGGTGGAAGCAAAAAAAACAAATTGTTTCAGGTAATGACTGGCCAGAGGGGTTTTCTTTGATAGAGGTAAATAAGACCGTTAATACAAGGCAAGAGTTTTATGAAGCGTTCACTGCTCCTTTTACCGGTTCAACAGTTTTAGCTACCGATTATGGATTAGGCAAGGGATACCTAACAGGTGTTGATTACAATGTTTCCATAGAATATACTTCAACGAAAATAAAAATATACGTTGACAATAATTTAATATTTGATGTTGATGGTTGTTTTGACTCAGGTAAAATAGGGTTTTATAATTTTAGTCAACCAGACGTTACTTATTCGGATTTTGAATATCAATTTATTAGTGATATTGCTGTTTCAGACGACACCTTATGTATTGGTGAAGAAATTGAGTTGGATTTAACTTGTAACCAGACAAATTTTTATCCAGACGGAACAATCTATAGTTGGGATTTAGATGACGGTACAAAATCAAATTTAGAGGAAATTGATCATACGTATCAAACCCCTGGTGTTTACGATCTAGAGCTTATTGTTTCCGATGGAATAGGGTGTTCTGATACTTCAACACAAAAGGTTTATGTATCTGCTTATCCGATTAAGCAATTAGGTAACGATACTACTATTTGTGCTGATTCATCAATAACTTTAGAGGCAGAGCGAAAAATAGGAAATTCTTATTTATGGAGTACAAATGAAACCACAGAACAAATTACTGTAAATAATACAGGGGAATATCGTGTTGACGTGGTCAATTGGGCTGAGTGTATTACTAAGGATACTATCAATGTTACAATGCAAGGTTTACCGATAGTGAATTTAGGTAACGATACTACTATTTGTGCGGATTCGATAATAACATTTACTGCCCAAACAGGAGTAGTCTGGAATTGGAATAACGGAGATATTACACCAATAATAACAGTAAATTTAACAGGAGAATACAGTGTAATTGTAGCGGACGAAATAGGATGTACTAGTTACGACACGATTAAGCTTGTGATGCGAGCTCTCCCAGTAATCGATTTAGGTAACGACACTACAATTTGTGAAGATGTAACAGTAACATTTGATGCTGACGTTGGAGCATTTTGGGGTTGGAACAACGGAGGTAATACTCGAAGAACAACAGTAAATTCAGCTGGAGAATATAGCGTGATTGTAGCGGACGAAATAGGATGTACCGGTTACGATACTATTCAGCTTGCAACGCAAAATCTTCCACTAGTAAACTTAGGTAACGATACAATAATTTGTGATGGCGAATCAGTTGTTTTGGACTCCAAAAATGGAGGGTTAAATTATTCTTGGAATACCGGTCAAACGGTACAAGAAATAACAATTAAGACAACGGGAGTTTATGGTGTTGAAGTAACCGATGATATTGGATGTCTAGGAAGTGATTCGATGGAATTAATCGTAAATCCAATGCCACAGGTTAATTTAGGAAACGATACGGCTATTTGCTTTGGAGAGTCGGTTATTTTAAATGCTCAAAATCCAGGGTTTAACTATTTATGGAGTACTAGCGACAATCAGCAATCAATTACCGTATCTCAAACAAGTATCGTCTCCGTTGAAGTGTATGATGAAATAGGTTGTAGTGACGAAGATGAAATTAGTATCAACGTACATCAATTGCCTGTAGTGAATTTAGGGAATGATACTGTATTGTGTAAATATCAATCGTTGGTGTTGGATGCCGAAAATGTAAGGTTAAATTTCAGTTGGAATACTGGAGATAAATCACAAACAATTACTGTGGATGAAGAAGGAGATTATAGTGTTGATGTTACGGATGAAATTGGTTGTTTAGGAAGCGATGAAATTTATGTTACAAAAGAGTTTTTACCCGATCCATATTTCGAAAAAGACAAAATTATATGTGAAGGAACAGCCATCACACTAGCGCCAGATGCCGGTTTTGAAAGTTATGAGATTTACTGGTTGAGTAATGTGGCTTCTTTTGAAATTGAAGTAACCGAAACAGGGGCTTATTCAAGCGTTATTCAAAGCGAGTTTTGTAAAGATACCTTTGTGGTTAATGTTGCTAAAATAGATACTCCTGACGCTGTAATAATTGATTTATATGGAGGTGGTGTTTATTGTTTCGAATTAGAGTCAACAGCGCTAAGAATTGGTAGCGAAGAAGCGAACATAAGTTATGACTGGATTGATTTTGGTAGAGCCGAAGAAGTTGAAATCGTTGCAGCAGGAGATTACCAGGTAACAGCGTCAAACGATTATTGTAATTCGAATTATACACATACTATTCAAGAGTATTGCACAGGAAAGCTTTTTATTCCCAATTCATTTACACCTAATAACGATGGTATTAATGACGTATTTAAACCGATATCTAACGGGCATGTTGACGACTTTGATTTCAGAGTATACAATCGTTGGGGAGACCTCATTTTTCAAACCAACCGGTTAGATGAAGGCTGGGATGGTAGACTAAGAAATAACATTGTTTTGATCGATGTTTTCGTTTATAAAATAAGCTACCAATACCTTTCTGAAAAAGGTGGTTTCGAAAAAGAAGAGCTAGTAGGAACGGTTACGGTTTTAAAATAAGTCGTTTTGTTTGGTTTAGTTTTGGAAGAAACGGAGTGTGTAGAGATCTCATTCTTGCGCACATAGCATAAAAAAGTAAGAGGTTACTTTGAGTAAGTACGGGTGTTTTTTTGTAATGCCCTTTCATTATAAAAATGATTTGGAGTTCAAAGCACGAATAACTTAATAGAATACGAATGCGTTGCAACTGCTCTCTAGTCGGAGCGGTTTACTTTTTAACCTGAGATGTTGCTACCCGTGTATAATTACGGCAACGCATATTTTGCTCTAAAAAGAGATACCTCTACTAAAATCAAGAATTATGTATAAACACTTTTAATTAGGGTTTTATTACAGCACATAATTAAAACCCCAACCAACTTGAACATCGGCTGCATTATCTACATAGAAATCTTCTCGAAAGAAGGTGGATATTGTGAATTTTTTAACTTGGTAGCTAAACACGAATGTCCAGCCTTGGACACCTCTGTTGAGGTGGCTTACTCCCATATGGCCGTGAGAGCTTAGGCGGTCGCTCTCGATTACGTTGAAGTTGCGTTCACTCATTTTGTGGAAGGACGATTGTCCGTGAAAGTTAATCCCCGTTATAAACCAATTCGATTTGTGTGGAAAGAAGTAATTAGACTGAATTTCTAAGCTTCCTAGCCAGCCTTTGTTGTTGAAATCGAACGGCATTTTTTGAAAAACCGAGGGCGCTAATATTCCTGTAGAAACCCCTAAATCGAACATCCGTTTTTTAAGGTGCCACCTTTTTATGGCTGAAGCACTTGCGCCAAGGTTAAATAAGTAGGTTTTATTGGCTTTAGAAACTCCTGTGTGAATTAATCCAGTCGATTTAAAGCCATTACTTTCTATTTTCGGGTACCAATTCCAGTCTGCACTTATTTCGCTTAATAAGAAGCTATTGTTGTCAATTGTGATTTCATTTTTATCCTCGTCTTGAAAGTAAAACCCACCCAATCCAAATGCTTTCTTTTTTCGTCCAAAAGCATCATACCCACCAGCAATATTGGAGTGAAACCATTCGACTACTTCGTCGCTGGTTAAGAATGCAA
>CAJJCC010000048.1 GCA_905182585.1 uncultured Flavobacteriales bacterium | reverse complement strand
CCGTTTACTTTTATGGAATGACAACGACTATTCCCCTATTCCTCTTTCAATTTATTACGATTTCAAAATTTAGTAGATTGGTAAGAAGCCAAAACCCTAAACTCTTCAAAGAAGCCTGTAAGCGTCCAAATGGCTCACAAGGTTCTTCTATAAACGCTGCCGCAATATTCGACACTAGTATTCCTTTCGATAAATTAAAAGACCAAAAAACACTTAATACACTAATCCTTTCAAAACGAGTTATCATTTATTCGATGCTCTCATTTATTGCTGGGCTAATATTGTTTTTCTTGTAGACTTTAAGGTAATTCTTAACCTTAAAATTCCTTATATTTGATTGAGCAAAGTTATTTTATTTGGAAGATAGTTATTCAGTTAAAGATGTAGAGCCAATATTACTATTTGGTGCTAACAATCAAAGAATTAAAGAAATCATTAATCTTTTCCCAAAGCTTAAGATTGTAGTTCGTGGAGACGAATTAAAAATCAATGGAAACGAGGAAGAGGTTAATAAGTTTAGAAATAAGCTTGATATTTTTGTTGCACATATTTTAAGGTATGGAGCGCTTACCGAAAACCAATTGGAACGTTTAATGGGGGAAGACGGCGAAGAAATCGTAAAAGATTCTTCGGGTGATGAAACTATTCTTTTTGGAGTAGGAGGAAAAGCAATTAAAGCAATCACAGCTAACCAAAGAAAAATGGTTGTTGCGATGAAAAATAACGATCTCCTTTTTGCTATTGGCCCAGCTGGAACAGGAAAAACCTATACAGCTGTTGCACTTGCTGTTCAAGCGTTAAAAAACAGACAAGTCAAAAGAATTATCCTAACAAGACCAGCAGTTGAAGCTGGAGAAAACTTAGGATTTCTTCCCGGAGACTTAAAAGAGAAATTAGATCCTTACATGCAACCCTTATATGATGCATTAAGAGATATGATTCCGCATGAAAAATTAGCAGAATTTATTGAAACAGGTATCATTGAAGTTGCTCCATTAGCATTTATGCGCGGTAGAACTTTGGATAAAGCTTATTGTATTATGGATGAAGCCCAAAATGCAACCGAAGGACAATTAAGAATGTTTCTCACCAGAATGGGTAAGTCTGCAAAATTCATAATCACTGGAGATGCAACCCAAATTGATTTACCTAAAAAACAAGCCTCTGGTTTATTAAACAGTATCAAAGTACTTGAAAATATAAAAGGAATATCCTTTGTTAAATTGGATGGAAAAGATGTAATCCGCCATAAACTAGTCAAAAAGATTATTGAAGCTTACGAAAAAGAAGATAATTAAATGAAACGATTTTTATTCTCCATCTTTCTATGCAGTGTTTTTCTGAGTTCTAAGGCACAATTAAAAGCCGTGGACTACGAATGGATAAGTATATCAGGCAACTTCTTATATTCAATCGAAGACCAATACACTGGGTTAAACGGAAAAGTAAACTTCCCATTAGGTCCTGGTGTAAACTTTGTACTTCAAGGAACAATATTCCCTTCTCAAATGCAAAATTCTGAAGACAATTTTGATGAATTAAGAGCTAAATATAATATTGAAATTATTCCTTATCGATTTGAAAAGTTTTACGTTTCGCTTCAAACAGGTTTTGATTATGGAACTTGGAGAAGAAACTTCAGTCCAGTCGGAACTACACTTGGTGAAAACTGGAAGACTCAAGAAAGCGTTATGTTCGGAGCACTACTAAACTATAATTACAAAGGAATACGTTTTTTTGCCGATTACATGTATATGCCTCAAATATATAGTAATCATGTTGGAATGGGAATGACTCTACTCTTTTTCGAAAGTTCGTTATATCGAAGAATGTATTTACAAAAAAAAGGAAAGAACTCGAATACTTGGTGGAAAACCAGAAGCAAAGGAAGCAAAGGAAGCAAAGGTAAATCAAACTCCAATAAAGGATAATATAATTGGGTGCAATTTTTCTTCAAATACTACCCCTATTTATTATTATTGCCATCGGTTGGTTTTTTGTTAAAATTAAAATTGCTAATCAAAACTGGCTAAAACCAATAAGTGATTTTGCTTTATACATTGGCTTCCCAGCACTTATTTTTGCCAACCTTACTAATAACACATTAGACTTTAATTTAGTATCTCATAGTTTTCAATTAGTATCTTTTCTTTTATTAGGAATGTTAATACTAATTTTAATCGGACTAAAATTCTTTAAATCTTCGCAAAATAAAAAAGCTACTTATATCATCTGCTTTCTTTTCGGCAACGCCGCTTTTTTAGGAATACCTATCATTACAACACTTGCGCCCGAACTTACTAAGATAGCATCCGTAAACGCTGCGATAATGCTTTTCTGGGTTTTCTCTTTAGGCTTAATTATCGTTGAATATTTAACGTTAAATAAACCTCAAATCAAACAAATAACCATTAACCTCTTTAAAAACCCTTTACTCCTATCGGTAATATTCGGCCTTGGGTTTAATTACTTACAAATACCTATACCTAAAGTAATCAACCAACCACTTCATATGCTAAGCCAAACGGTTTCCCCTATGATTATGTTACTTATTGGGATTTTCATAGCGCTCAACCCACCGGAATCAGTCACAGAATTAAAATCAGCAGCAATATTTAGTTTATTAAAACTGCTTATTTTTCCGGTATTAGGAATTCTATGTTTCAACTATTTTAAGATAGAAAATAGCTTTAGTCAGCTAACACAATTCGCAATGCCTGCTGCAATTACACCATTTGCAATGGCTGAAAGGTATAAGTTGGATTTAGAATTTATTTGTAACAGTATCATACTATCTACAATTATTAGTCTTTTTTCGTTGCCGTTAGTTATTTACCTTATTAACTTTATAGGATAATGAACCACGAACTTTACATGAATCGCTGCTTAGAACTCGCTCAAAAAGGCCAAGGAAATGTAGCGCCTAACCCAATGGTTGGGGCGGTGGTTGTATATCAAGATAAAATAATTGGAGAAGGATATCACAAAGAGTTCGGAAGAGAGCATGCAGAAGTGAATGCTATTAATGCAGTACACGATAAATCTCTATTGACAGCAAGTACGATTTACGTTAATTTAGAACCGTGTGCTCACTTTGGAAAAACACCTCCATGCTCAGATTTAATTATTCAATATAAAATCCCTCATGTTGTTATAGGAGCCATTGATGATCATGAAAAGGTTGCAGGAAAAGGAGTTCAAAAACTTGAAAAAGCAGGTGTTAAAGTTGAGGTTAATATCTTAAAAAAAGAATGCCTTTCTTTGAATCGACGATTTTATAAATTTCACAATTCGAAGCGTCCATTCGTTATTTTAAAATGGGCGGAAACAAAAGATGGATTTGTTTCTCGCGGATTAACCTCTATTAAGAATGGTGAAGATAATTGGATTACCAATTCAGTATCTAAAAAAGCAGTACATGAACAAAGAGCAGTGGAACAAGCCATTATTATAGGTAAAACAACAGCTTTAATTGACAATCCTGAGTTAACAACAAGGCTTGTGGAGGGAAAGTCTCCACTTCGAGTTATCGTTTGTCATAAACCACTTTTAAATGAAAATTTAAAAATTTTAAAAGACGATTCACCTACCTTAATTTTCAATACAGAAATAGATCAAACTGTTGGATTAAAAGAATGGATTAAGTTTTCAGGTAATCTTATTGAAGTTTTAAATGAGCTATACAAAAGGAACATCCAATCTGTAATCGTTGAAGGAGGAACCCAGTTAATTAATCAATTTTTAGATCAAAAAATTTGGGATGAAGCCTATAATTTTATTGGAGATAAAGAATTCTTAAATGGAATTAAAGCGCCCAAAATAAAAGCCCTCCCTTTTAGTGAAAAAAAAATAGAGAATGATTTATTAAGAATATTCAAAAAATTATGAATTTAAGTTTATTCTTATCTATAATTTCAGCCTCCCTACTCTTTAGTATTTTCAAATACTTTAAAAAGTACAACGTTGTTATTTTAAACGCAATTGTAATAAATTATGTCATTGCAGCAAGCTTATCATTTATTCTTCCCGAAGAAACTAAATCGTTTGAATACGCAATTCAACAACCCTGGTTTCCCTTTACAATTCTTTTAGGATTTCTATTCATAATACTTTTTCAAGTGATGGCTTATGCAAGTCATCAGATAGGAATAGCTACAACTACTATCGCTAATAAAATAACGTTTATCTTTCCAACATTATTGGGAATCCTACTCTTTAATGAAGATTGGAACTACATCAAAATAGCAGGTTTTCTAATTGCCATACTTTCCATTTTTTTAAGCGCAGAAAAAAAAGTCCAATTACCCAGTGGCAACAGCTACTTATTAATTGCCTTATTATTTTTTGGAGGGGGAGTATTGGAATCGTTGTTAAATTACTCAAGTAAGGAATTAATAGCTCCCGGTGACGTGAGTATATTTTTTGGTTATTTATTCTCTTTTGCCTGTTTATTCGGACTACTTTTCATGCTTTTAAAGCATCGAGAAAGACATCCATTTCCAACTAAAAAAGATATTATTTGGGGAATTATATTAGGAATACCAAACTACTTTTCGATGTGGTTATTATTGGAAAGCTTAAAATACATTCCTTCTTCTAGCGCATTTCCTATTGCAAACATGGGCGTAATACTAGGCTCAACAATTTTAAGCGTCATCTTATTTCAAGAAAAAATATCCTTAAAAAAAGGCATTGCTCTTGTCTGCTCAATATTAGCGATTGTTTTAATTTCCTTTTACGATTCACTCCTTTAATGAACAGTAATTACAAAACAATATCAGAAGCAAAGGAAGGGATTTACAAAGAAAAAGGAAGTAAATTCCTGGCTTATATCTCCCCTGTTACGTCTGTAAAAGAAGCCCTTGATAAAGTAGAATTCTACAAAGAAAATCAACCTTCTGCCCGGCATCATTGTTATGCTTATCGAATTGGCAGTGAAGGCAAAAATTTCAGGTCTTACGATGATGGAGAACCATCAGGAACAGCCGGAAAACCAATCTTAAATCAATTGTTGTCCAATGAAATAACAAATGTTATTGTTGTTGTTATTCGGTACTTTGGAGGAACTAAACTAGGTACGTCGGGTTTAATAACGGCCTACAAAGAAGCAACTATCGCTGCTATCAATGAGTCTGAAATTATAGAGTCATTTGTATCTAATTATTACGAATTAAGCTTTACCTACGATGAAATGCCCTTAGTTATGAAATGGTCTAAACAGCAAAAGGTGCATTTTGATTCCCAAGACTTTGACTTAAGGTGTAAGGTTTCTTTCAGCTTACCAATTTCCGAAAGCAATCACAAAATGGATTCATTACCAAGAGGCGTTGAATCTGAATTTCTATATCAATTATGAAAACGAATTTAACGTGCGTATTCCTTGTTTTTATATCATTTAGCGCTTTAACTCAACGAGGATTGTTAATTGGTGAATCAAATAGTCCTATAGGATCGCATTTGTTATTTCACCCATTAGAGAAAGGCTTGCCTATTTTTAATCATTTCATTAAGCAAAATCACTTCAAACATTCAAGTACTCAATTCAACACATCGCTTACCAAATTTGACCGTCCTGACTTTGATTTACCAAGAGACTTTGAAATACTAAATTCATCAGTTGGCTTTTTTCAAATTGAAGGTCAATTTATTGAAATCAAAAAACAAACAATTCTCACACCTGATGGTTTAAGCTTTACTTTTTTCTTCGATTCACAAAATGAATGCACCCATTATCAAGCTCATAACTTACATGCTTTTGACACCACCATAGTTGGAACAGTTTTTAAACCGGATCCTCTTACAAGTAGCCTAAATGTTTACGGTGGGGAATATGTTGATAATGGCGATCAAACCAATTCAAGTTTAGATGACGAATTATTTAAAGTTTTAATCCCTGCCCAATATGAGAATGGCTATTTTGTTTTAGCGAACAAACACCTTAAAATAACCGATCAAAGTTTACCTAATATTGATCCAATTCAAAGGGTAGATTCCATTTTTAAGTTTGATCGATCATTGCAAGGTTTCGAAGAAGTAAATGCGTTTTACCACATAACTAATTTTGCTTCCTATGTTAAGGATACATTACATTTCACCTCAATTGTAAACTATCAAATACCGGTAGATGTATATGCTAAGAACGGTGCCGATCAGTCTGAATTTTTAAGCACCACTTCACCTCCCAGATTAAACTTTGGACAAGGCAACGTTGACGATGCGGAAGATGCCGATGTTTTAATACATGAATACAGTCATGCAATATCCAATTCGGCAGCTCCAAATACATTATCAGGAGCGGAAAGGCGTGCGCAAGAAGAAGGAATAGGAGATTATTTCGCAGCGGTATATTCAAAGAGGTTTTCAGATTTCAACTACAAAAAAATCTTTACTTGGGATGGACACAATGAGTTTTGGTCTGGCAGATCCATCGATCAAAACGGGCACTACCCAGAAGCTATGGTAAATCAACTTTATTCAGACGGAGACTTGTTCGCCTCTGTATTAATGGAAATCAGAAATCACATAGAAGACACTACTGCAGATCAGTTAATCATTCAATCAATGTATAGTTGGTTTCCTCAAATGACGTTTAGAGATGCAAGTCGATTAATTCTTCAGGCAGATACTCTTTTAAACAATCATGAAAATTCAGGATTAATTAATTGGTTACTTTGTAAAAGGGGCTTTTTAGATGATTCATGTGAAAATGGAATTAACGATGACAGTTGGAATCCAGAGCTCGATTACAATCTTTTAAATCAAGGATTCCTTAGAGTGAATAATCTGCTTATTAAACAGCCAATAAATATTTTCTCCATTGATGGGAAGCTTTTGATTCAAACTGAAATCCGTGATAACTCAATTAATTTGAATGCTTATTCGAAAGGGATTTACATTCTTCAAATCGGCAGAAAGAGCATTAAATTCCTACTTTAACAACTCCAAAGTAAAGCACAAAAAAAAGCCTTAGTTTTCACTAAGGCTTCTAATATATTTTTAAGCTTATTTAAAATATCTAAAATCGTGGTTGTTTTCAATTTTCAATAACGCTTCGTAAATCAATTTAATTACGTTTTCAACGTCATCCTTATGTGCTGCTTCTACAGTTGTGTGCATATACCTTAATGGTAAGGAAATTAAAGCTGACGGAACTCCACCGTTACTGTAAGCAAACGCATCAGTATCAGTTCCTGTTGCCCTTGAAACAGCTGCGTTTTGAAAAGGAATCTTATTATCCTTAGCGGCCTTTTTAATAAGCTTTAACAAATTATTTTGAACCGCTGGACCAGTAGGCAAACATGGTCCTTCACCACCTTTAATATCACCTTGTGCAATTTTATCAATTTTTGGAGTACTCGTATCATGACAAACATCCGTTACAATTGCAACGTTTGGTTTAATACTATCGGCAATCATTTGAGCACCTCTTAAACCAACCTCTTCTTGCACAGCATTTACGATGTATAATCCAAATGGCAATTCTACTTTGTTCTTATGTAATAAGCGCGCTACTTCAGCAATGATAAAACCACCGATTCTATTATCCAAAGCTCTACCTACATACCATCTATTATTTAACATGGTTAATTCATCTTGATAAGTAATTACATCACCAATTTGAATTCCCATTCCTAAAACTTCTTCTTTATCTTTTGCTCCAACATCTAAACAAATGTTTTTAAGCGAAGGTCCTTCTTCTTTACCTCCATGTCTTGTATGAATTGCTGGCCAACCAAAAACAGCTTCAACAATTCCAGTCTCTGTGTGAATATTAACTCTTTTTGACGGAGCGATTTGATGATCTGAACCACCATTCCTTCTTAAATAAATAAATCCATCACCCGTGATATAATGTACAAACCAGCTAATTTCATCAGCATGAGCCTCAATTACAACCTTGTATTTAGCTTTAGGGTTAATTATACCTGCTACCGAACCATAGTTGTCTACAGTATATTCGTCAACAAATGGAGTCACGTAATCTAACCAGATCTTTTGACCTTCGGACTCGAATCCAGTTGGTGATGCGTTATTTAAATATTTTTCAAGAAATTTCTTCGATGTTTTATTCAATAGAGACTTTGACATATATTACTTTTCTTATTCTTTTTAAAGATAGGGTTAATATGGAATTTGATGAAATTAAGTTCTGCCCTTTAATACAAAAATAAAACTTGTTAAAAACTCCATTTTGCACGCACAAATCCATTTGCTAAAAATACCGGCTCATTATTCATACTCCCCCCAACGTTGATCATGTGGAAAGACAAATCAAAATTTTGAGCAACTGACCTCGTAATCGATGGCATTAACAAACCAAATTTAGTTCCAGGCAAATAAACAAACACCAATGCATAACTCGACAACCCTCCAAATTCTCCTCCGTAAGAAGCCATAGCTGACCATCTTGTTGGCATTAACGATTTTGGAGATGCTTGAAAGGCTAATAAACTTGTAGAAACATCTGCTGACCCAGACAATCCGTTTGAAGTATAAAGTGCGCCTAATCCCAAAAACTTATTACCTTTTAAAATATATTCTCCTGAAACAGATAAACTAACGGCTGATTTATTAGAATCTTCTGAATCGATAAAATATGTCGTCTCTCCTTTGAAACCCCAATCTTTAATACCGCCAGCCCAGCCGCCTCCTATCACATAATCTCCGTAATATTTCCCAGCAATTATTTGGAAGTCATAATTCCATATATTCCAACCCAACTTAGCCGCTCCAACAGTTGATGAATCTGCACCAATAGAACTAGCAACCTCTAGATTAGCACCATTTTTGAATATTTTTTGAATTCTTAACGCATCTGATCCTGGTCGTTCTTCATAATCAAAATCGGTAAACGTAAAAGCGTTGAACAAATCGTTTGCATTCCAATAGCTATTTATTCCCCAGTTGATTCTTTGACGTCCTAGGCTCCATTCCCAACTTTTATAATATCCCTTGTACCATAGTCGATCAAAGGTACCTCCGTATAAAAAACTACGTTCATCTCCTGCAGAAAAGGACAGATCTAAAAAACCTGCGTCTTTTGCTAAAGTGTCTTTCATAAATGAATTTATTTGAACCGCTTCCCCGTAAAACATTCTGTTTCTGGACTCAAGGTAAAGCTCTGTCCCTCCGTTTTTTGTCTGTGAATTAAACTTCAGGTTAAATCGATTATGCCACAAGGATTGATCGTAAATCTCTCCCTCCATATCACCTGAGAAAGTTTGCATAAATTTCACGTAACCATTTACGTCAAAATGCTTTTTCCAATAAGATGCAGAATCAGATTGAGCTGTAAGATTATAGCCAATTAACATAAAAACTGCACTCAGTACAATTAAGCGTCTTGATATAAATCTTTGACGTTTAGACATCAACAATTTTATCTTCTGTTATTTTCCCATCTGTTAAAGTAACGACTCTTCTTGCTCTATCAATTACTCTTTGATCATGCGTTGAAAACAAAAAGGTTATTCCTTCTTTTTCGTTTAATTGTTGCATAATATCTAGTAAGGTTGAAGCGGATTTTGAATCCAAATTAGCTGTAGGCTCATCTGCAATAATAAACTTTGGCTTTGGCGCCAGTGCTCTAGCAACTGCAACTCTTTGTTGCTGACCACCACTTAATTTTGATGGCCTATTTTTAGCTTTATCGGCAATACCAACAGCCACCAATAATTCATTCACTCTTGCTTTCCTTTCTTTTGGATCTCTTCCTTGAAGTAACATTACAAACTCAACGTTCTCGTAAGCCGTTAATACCGGGATTAGGTTATAACTCTGAAAAACGAATCCTATGTTTTTCAGCCGAAAATCAATTAATTCATTTTTGGAAAGTTCCGTTAATTCAACTTTGTCAACCTGAACTTTCCCTTTTGTAGGGTTATCCAAACCACCAATCATATTTAACAATGTGGTTTTACCTGATCCTGAAGGACCAACAATTGCTGTAAATTCACCTTCTTCTACATTTATCGAAACACCATCAACCGCTCTTACTTCAGTTCCTGCGTCAATAAATAGTTTTTCTAAATTTTGAGTCTCAACTACATTCATAGTATTAATTTTTATGAATTGCTTCAATTGGTTTTAATTTTAAGGCCCGCATCGCCGGAAATACTGTAGATATTAAACTCACCAAAACAACTTGAAAGATAACTTGATAATAAAAACTTTCTTTCATTGCTGGATAAATCATTGTTGAGTATCCAAACCCTTCAATTGCAGCATTTGCAACAGATAGATCCAAACCAACTTCTCCAAAATAACCAACAGTTATATAATTTAAAAACAACCCTATTGGAACACCAATAGCAGTAAGAATAGTAGTTTCAAAAAAAATCATTTGAACAATTTTCCATCTCCCCATCCCAATAGCCATTAACATTCCTAATTCTCGTGTTCGCTCTAAAATACTCATCAACATAGTATTTACAATTCCCAAGGCCAGCGCAAACCAAATAATTAACATGAAAATAAACATTACCTGATCTGTCATTTCAATACCGTTTTCAATCTCTGGCATTATTTCTCCCCAGGTTAAAACCTGATTCACAGGTAATTGCGATTGTAACCTTTTTTTGTTTGATTGAAGAAGATCTAAATCGTTAAACAACACTGAATACTCGTGTGTAAACCCATCACCAAGCTTCGTGTCAAGATCTGATTTATGTACATAAATCACTATTTTATCCTTCATTTTATTCGGTGATTCATAAAATCCACGAACCCTTCCAACAAAAGATTTAACGCCGTGTAACATTCCCCCTTGAACGATAACCTTACTTCCTAATGTAATATTCAATTTATTAGCCAACGATTCTCCTACCAATAAAGAAGGCGCGCGCCTACCTGCAATCATTTCACCTTGAGTAATCATGGAAGTAATTGAATACAACTGCTGTTCAGCTGTTGTATCCACTCCATAAACAAGAACTGGGCTTTGATTTCTAGGCGTTTGTAACATCGCCGAAAAAATTGATCGTTCAACAAAAACGCTTACTGAAGTATCGTTTTTTAAAACATCTCTAACCTTATCAGGGTTTTGAATTGGGAAATTATAATCATACTCTTCATCCACAAATTCGGGGTGGTGAATTTGAACATGTCCTAGTTCACGATTTACGATATCATCCAATTTTTGAACAAAAGTTCCCCATTGAAATGCACCAAAAAACAAGCCTACCCAAATCCCAAAAGCAACAGATAAAATAACAAGGAAACTACGTCCCTTTTTTCGCCAAATATTGTTCCAACCAATTTTTGCTATCATCCTTTCATGGCTTTATTCTCGTTCATTGAACGAATTTTTAAAATTGGATACAAACTAAAAAACAATGAGATTCCTAAAACAGAAATCGCCTGCCACATAAATATATTAAAGTTCATGGAAGTCCTCACCAAAGGCTCAAAACCAAACTTAGCAATATCTTCAGCATTTCGTCCAGTAAGTGTAACTGGGTTTTGGTTTAAATAATATACCACAGGAATCGCTATCACAAATCCTAAGGCAGTTCCAAAAATGGCCATAAATGTATTTTCCAGATAGGTAATATAGGATAGTTTAGATTTTTTCATTCCAATAGCAATCAACATCCCAAATTCTCTTTTTCGTTCAGCTAACATCATTAAAATAGTTCCAAATAATCCAAAAGAAATAATGAAGTATAACATCGCTGAAACAATAATATTTACGGCATCATTTACTTCTACGAGCATATAAAGTGGCACGTTTAATTCATTCCAAGAATAAATTTGAACAGGATCCGTAAATTGCTTTTTTAATTTTTTAACCGATTGTTTTGCTTTCGTATTATCTCTTAAGCCTAGTACAATTTGATTAACACCTTCGTATAATGCGAAGCCTTCTCTCGCTTCCTCAAGTGTTACAAACGCCAATCGTTTATTTTCCTGAATGTTGGATAATTTAATTATCCCAACGACCTTTAGCATTAAGTTAGCGGTATTTCCTTGATATCCCATTCCGGTTATAAAAACAACACTATCAAGATCTGCTTTTAACCTTTCGGCAAGTCCTAATCCCAAAACAACTTCTCCAATTGAATGGTGCATTCTTCCTTTTACTAAATTCTTAGAAAAATGAGTTAAACTATCTTCTAAAGCGGGATTTACACCAACAATTCTGCCTATTTTAAATTTTTCACCGCGTGTAATTATCCCTCCACCTATAATCCGGGGAGAGTAAGACTTTATAAGGTTTTGACTTTTTAAAAACGATTGAACAGAATCATTATAAGGAACTATATAATCTATTGAGGGTTCTTCAACATACCCCGTATCATTAATTGCGGCATATCCTTGATAACCACCAACTACATTCTCCACTTGAATATCCATTATTCCATCGCGGATGGTTGCCATTAAAGTTGCTAGTACAACAGCAAACTGTATCATACCTAGCGTAATCAATGTTCGCCTTTTATTACGCCATATATTTCTCCAAGCTAATCTTAAAAGCATACCTAAAGGAAAAGAATTTAATGTTCGATTACAAAGAAAATAGTTTAAAGTTTAAATTAAAATGATAAATGGCAGTAAAACCATTAGAAATGGTGTTTTTTAAAAACGCATTTATCAAAATCGTGTATCTTTAACGTTCGAACTTAAAATTGATATAGCATGCAACTGTACAATACCTTAAGCGCTGAAGAAAGAAGGAAATTAATTACCGATGCCGGAGAGGACCGGTTAACACTTTCTTTTTATCAATATGCGCACCTTAAAGACCCTCAAACTTTTAGAGATGAATTATTTATTGAGTGGGATAAACATGACGTTTTAGGCAGAACTTATGTAGCTACCGAAGGGATTAATGCCCAACTCTCACTTCCTGCTAAAAAATTCGAGGCATTTAGAGCGCATTTATATACTTATGATTTTATGAATGGAATAAGATTAAATGTTGCTATTGAGCAAGATTCATTTTCGTTCCTGAAAAATAAAATTAAAGTAAGAGATAAGATTGTAGCTGATGGATTGGAAGACAATTCATTTGATGTTACAGATATTGGTGTGCATTTAAAGGCAAAAGATTTTAATGACATCCTAGAAGACGAAAACACTGTTTTAGTGGATATGAGAAATCATTACGAAAGTGAAATTGGCCATTTTAAGAACGCAGTCACACCTGACGTTGATACATTTAGAGATTCTCTGGACGTTATTGAAGAGGACTTAAAAGAACACAAAGAAGATAAAAACTTAGTAATGTATTGTACTGGTGGTATTCGTTGTGAAAAAGCGAGTGCTTATTACAAGCACAAGGGTTTTAAAAATGTTTATCAATTAGAAGGTGGAATTATTGAGTACACTCGTCAAGTTAAGGAAGATAAATTGGAGAACAAGTTCTTAGGTAAAAACTTTGTTTTTGATGAAAGAAGAGCGGAAAGAATTTCTGAAGATGTGGTTTCTAAGTGTCATCAATGTGGCCAACCAGCCGACACGCATGAAAACTGTTTAAATAAGGGTTGCCACTTACTTTTTATTCAATGTGACTCCTGTAAAAAAGAAATGCTTAACACTTGTTCTGAAGAATGTAAATCAGTTGTCCAACTATCTGAAGAAGAACAAAAAAAACTTCGTAAAGGTGAACATGTAAGTAATAAAGTATTTAGAAAAGGACGATCTGAGAACATCAAAAAGAAATCTAATTAATCAATAGAAGGAGAGTGTTTTTATTAAACGTACCCTCTTTTAATTACTATTTAAACGATTTCTCACCTCCTTTAATGAATCCTATATTCCAACGTCAGATTACACTTCCATTCGTAAACTATAGCTTTATATAGTTTTCAGATCTATCTTAAAAAAACAAAAAAAAACCGCTTAGATTTCTCTAAGCGGTTATAATATTATTGAATGAATTAGTCGTCTGGATATAAATCCTTATAATCTTCAACACTTAACTCAATAACTTTCTTAGCCTCTTCAGCACCATAAACATGTGTAATCTCACATTTAGGAGCTTCTTCACCTGGAATCTGCTTGTATGTTAAAAAGTAATGCTTTAATCTATTAATTAATCTTAATGGAGCATCTTTTATATCATCAAAGTCATAAACCTCATCCTGAGCTAAAACTGCGATAATTTTATCATCTGCCTCACCACCATCAATCATTCTCATTCCTCCAATAACTTTGGCTTCAACTAAAATATTTCCGTGCGTAATTTCTCTTTCAGTAAAAACACAAATGTCTAATGGATCACAATCACCTGCAACTTCTCTGTTAATTTTTTCGCTACAAAACTTTGCTGTTTTTGGACCACAATAAGTTTTTGGAACAAATCCATATAACGCAGGAATTATATTAGAGAATTTTTGAGGACGATCAATCATCAAATATCCAGTTTCTTTATCTATTTCGTACTTACAAGTATCGGACGGTACCATCTCAATAAATGCAGTTACTTTATTAGGTGCGTCTTTTCCAATTGGAATCCCGTGCCACGGATGTGGTTTTGAAATTAATTTCTTCGCCATATTCTTAAAAATTAGGTTGCAAATATGCCTATATTTTTTGAATTGAAGAAATTTTTCAATGCCTAACCCCTTGTAAAAACTATATTTTACAAATATTAGTAATGAAAGCTTGTGTCATAATCACGAAGAACCTTAATTCTTTAATATTCCCACAAATCCTGCTCAAAGGTAAATATTTCATGTTCTATCTTTTTCCCTTCTAATAACAAGGCTAAATCTTGTTTATAATCAGATATTTTTCGTCCGTAAACATTCGATTCCTGATATATATAACTACTAAAATGTCTTTTATTAAACAAATCATCATACGTTCTTCTTTCTGCATCATTATGTGGATTAGGTGCAGGAGCATTAGCTATTATATGTCTTAACTCTGGCATGTAAATCCAGTACAAAGGACGCTCTCCTTTATATTCCCCTAACTCATCAAAAGCTTCTTCTATTGGACAAATCCCAATCACTCGAGCTTCCATCACTCCTCTTGAGTTATCAAAAAACCAATCTTCTTTTATTCTAAATCGACGAACGTTTTCGGTTGGAAAAGGATCATTTATAGGAATTGGCACTAGGTTTCCATTTTCATCGGGCTGAAAAATTGTGTCTACTTTTTCGCCCAATTTACATGCTTCTCCCGAATTTTGTAAATACAAAAACTCATCACTCATTACATCATATGCAGATAATTCTCTAGCACACAAACTTTCGCGAATCACGGTTACTAAATTCCGCATACTTCGAGTGGGTTGTATTGGGTAATAAAATGGATGATTAATCTTTTCTCTTAAATCCAATACTCTCCAAACCCTTTTACTCCACATAAGCTTAGCTTCACTTTCAAAATTGTAAGCCATAGGCTTTTTTTGGAAATTATTCTCTCGAATATAAACACCGTCTAAAAGAGTTGGCGAAACGGTTTGAGCGGAAATGCAACCGGAAATAAAAATTAACAATATACAGTATAAGTTCCTCATGATTTTTATTATCATAAGTAAACACATCTGTTTCGTAACAAAAAAAACCACGCTGCGCTCTGGATTACGGAAATTAAAAAAACAACGCACGTCATTCAGAAGGAGGTAGGACTGAGGAAACTGTAAGTAAATACTTAAAGATCCCACGCTGCGCTTTAACGTAAATCAATAAAAAACAAAGGAGATAGTTTACGATCAAACCTGATAAATATCAGGTTTTTACAGCTTCTGCAGCTCTATCCAATTTAAACTGTTAAAAATTTAACGAATACAAAGTGACTATTCAGGATAATTCGAGTTATTTTGGTACCATAACTTGAATTCTATGAAACTTATATACTTAATCACCTTTTCAATTTTAAGCTTTTCTCTTTTTGGACAATCCCAAACTAACGAGCAATCTGCAACAGAGTATATTATAAACAAGTACCCTAATGGAAAAAAAGAAGCGGAAGGAAAGTACATTAATGGGAAAGAACATGGCAAATGGACTTTCTGGTACCAAAACGGAAATCTAAAACAAGTTGCGAATTACAATGTTGGACGATTGCACGGTGTTGTATCTTATTATTATAAAAATGGAGACAAAAAAGATGAAGGAATATTTAAAGCTGGAAAAAGAAATGGAAAATACGCCAGTTGGTACTCTAATAAAAACATAAAATTACAAGGTGATTACAGTAGCGATTTAAGAACAGGTAAATGGATATCTTACTTCGAAAACGGGATAAAAGAATGGGAAGGATTTTATAAAAAAGAAAAAAAAGACAGCTCATTTACTTACTGGTATGTGACCGGTGAAAAATTCAAAGAAGCATATTTCACGAATGGATATGATAGCGTATTAAACGCTTGGGATAAAAAAGGTTATCAAACAGTATCTGAAGGAAAAGGGGAATTAATGGAGTTTTATGACAATGGCGCACCAAAAGGTAAATTGATCTACTTAAACGGAAAAGTGCATGGCGAAATAACAAAATGGTATGAAAACGGAAACCTTTGGTATAAAAGTGAATTTAATCAAGGTAAGAAAAGTGGAAAACATCGTGTATTCTATACCAACGGTCAAATTAAGGACAGTACTCAATACATAGATGGAATTGAAAATGGGAAATGGTTTGCTTACAATCTAGATGGTACTAAAGAAAGTGAAGGACATTTCAAAATGGGTACAGAAGATAGTACTTGGATTTGGTACAATAAAGGACAAATTAGAATTAAAGGAAACTTCAAGAATGGCTTAAGGGAGGGGAAGTGGAAGTATAATTTTCCTGGAACTGAAAAAACTGAGCATACCGCTTTTTACAAAAAAGGGCTTAAAGATGGGAAATGGAAATACTTATATAAATCAGGGGAAAAGTTAAGGATTGCACATTTTAAAAAAGACAAAAGAAATGGTTTATGGTCTATTTATTTTGAAAGTGGACAAAAGGATCATGAAGGTAAATTCAAAGACGACAAAGAAAATGGAATTTGGACTTCATGGTACTCAAGTGGAAAAGTGAATGAAAAAGGTCGTTTCTCTATGGGTGTTATGGATGAAAAATGGGAAGGGTTTTATGACAACGGAAACCAGAAATTCATAGCAAACTATAGCCTTGGTATTAAACATGGTACTTACACTAAGTTTTATACAAACGGAAGATCTGGAATTAAAAGCACTTATAACAATGGGCTTTTAGATGGTTCTTATGAAGTTTATCATGATCAAGGATTATTCATTAGGGAAAAAGGGCAATACAAGCTTGTGAAGACTGAACAAGATACAGTTCGGTTCAAAAGAGACGCCTTAAGAGAGTTTAGACAAGAGTTAAAGAAATCGGTAAAGAATGGTTTATGGACTGTTTATTTTGATGGGACAGACATACCTTTTCAAAAAATAAATTACTCAAACGGGAGGCTATCTGGACTTTTCACTACTTTTTATAGCAATGGAAATGTACAGAGTAAAATCAATTACCAAAATGGTAGAAAGGAAGGTTATTCTAAGTTTTATGACAAGAATGGAAAGCTTGTTAAGAAAGTAAAATATAAATTGGACAACAAGGTTAAGTGAAATAGTTT
This sequence comes from uncultured Flavobacteriales bacterium, assembly GCA_905182585.1. Lineage (GTDB taxonomy): Bacteria > Bacteroidota > Bacteroidia > Flavobacteriales_C. The sequence continues at coordinate 15,025 of CAJJCC010000048.1, read as the reverse complement.
TTTTTTGTAAAACAACATCTTCGCCTCCGTTTATATTAATTTTATAATCGACAACAGAGATATTATAACTTACCACAATTCTTATTTCGATTACTGAACCTTGATTGATAAAAAAATTCTAACGAAAATTTAATTCGATTTTAGAAAATGTCTAAAAAACACTCTATTCGCTCGATTTTATAAGTGTTGGCTTATTCGTAAGAGGTAAATGCAAAAACAATTAATGATAAATATGACTCGATTTTTCATAGATCTTACTTTAGATCGATTCCTATACAAATCATATAGCACGACGTAAATCAATACTTTGTTTCAATATCAAACCTCATTTTAGTAATCGCTACTTTATTTTTAAAGTAATAAGTTGTTCCCCAACTGTACATTACCATTTTGAAGATATCAACATTCCCATCTTTACTCACGATGTACTTCTTAATCGTCCTATTATTTTCGTATAAAATCTCTTCGTGAATCCCTTCAGGTAATTGACGTTGAAAAGCTTCTATTTCCTTTAAAATATCTGCTTGCTTACTTCCTGTGTTAGAATTTTTATAAAGTGCTTTTAATTTTTCAATTTCAACGGCCAACTCTGTCGCTTTTAATTTGCTTCCATTTTTTTTATTCTCCTCTTCTCCAAATTTTATTCTTTCATTTTGAGCTAATTGAATATCGGCATTGTATGCATTTTCTTTTGTAATGATCTCACTAGAAATACCCTCCATCTCTATTTTCACAGAAGCCATAGCTTTTTCAATTTGACCATATTGAATTAACAATACTTTATTTACTTCCTTGTCATCAACCTTTGTAGTGTCTAGGTTTTCTAATCGCTTTTGTAATACTGCTAATTTTTGACGATAAATATTCAATTGGCGCTCTTTATCTAATCTTAGCAGATAGTTTTGCTTAACTTTTAACTTAATTTCTAAAGCTTCTTTTTCAACCTTAGTGCCTTTTGCTCTTATTTCTATTTTATCAATATGTGTTAATTGCTCACTCTGATACTTTAAACTTTTTGCTTTTTGATTGGTTATAAGGTATTGTTGTAAAATCGGAAGTTCCTTACTCTTTAAGTCCAAAACATCACCCTCTAAGTCAATTTTACTACGCTCTATCGTTTCAATCCCAGCTTTAATAGGCACTAATCTTTCAGCTAATTTTTGAGCTTCAAACTTTAAAGAATCCCTTAAGCGTTCTTCAAAGTTTCTTTGACCAGATAATTTAGCCTCTAATAACGCTTTAGCTTCCTTTCGTATAGCTAATGCTTCTACTGTTCTTTTTGCTGCATTTATTTTTCTATCCAATGCAGCTTTTCGCTTTAACTCCACAGCTAATTCAATATTAGCTGCATCTAATTCTTTTCTTTTTAACGCATCAACTTTACGCTGATCTTTCAACTCGCGTCGCCTCAACTCTTTTGCTAATTCATCCTTTTTCTTATCTTTTTTCTTATTCTCTTTCTTTTCACGAGCATCTAATGATAAACGAGTCCACTCATCCAGTGATACAGCATTTATTTTACGAATACTGTCCGTGTAAGTTTTTCTTTTCTGAGCTTCAGCATTAAAATAGACTTCATCATCAGTATTCTTCTTTTTATTCTTTACAATTTTAGCTTTCTCCTGGTTCTCTATTTTTTTCTTTTCTAAATAACGTTGCTCCCTTCTTCTTTTCTCATCGGTTTCCTTCTTTTCATTTAATTCTTCAAAAACTAAAGCTTCAAATTCCTTATCATCTTTTTCTTTTTGATCTATCTTATTTAATTTCTTTAAAAGTTTAGATTGAATACGCTCAAGATCTTCTTTTCTACCTTGTACTTCTCTTTCTAAACCTTCTTCCAATGCCTCTTTATCAGCCAATGCATTCAATTCAGCTTCTATTCTTTCTTGCTGTTTTAAAAATTCTTTTCTCTTCTTTTTACGCGCCTCTTTTGCCGCCTTTATTTCATCTCTTAACTCATCCTCTTGCGCCTTTGCTATTCTATCTAATCTATCTTCACGATCATTTCTAACTTGTTCAGTTTGAACTTTAGCTGCTGTTGCTTTTAAAGCTGCGTTTTTCACTCTTTGCTTTCGCTTCTCAAGCAGTTCCTTGCGCTTTTCAGACGCCTGAAATTTTCTTAATAGATCTTCGGTTTTTTCTTTACTGGCAACAGCTCCTTTGTTATTCTTTCCTCCAATTAATTTATCTAACTCTTCTTGTTTACGCTTTAAATCTTCTAACAATGTCTTCACCTCAGCTGAATATTTAGAGACTCTTCTATTCAAGACGTTCTCTTTAATTGCATCTCCAACATCACCTTTTTCCTTTATGGCTTTTAGTTCATTTTTAGCACCGTCCAGACCGTCTCGTGTACTTCCAATATCTTTCCCAAGTAGCTTAATCTCCTCCCGTAATTCCATGATTCTTATTTCATCCTTACTTAACTTTTTACTATTTAAGGCATTACTCTTAAGCTTCTCTTCTTTTTCATGCTTTTTAGCTTTCGCTCGAATTCCCTTAAGCTTTGCTTTCTTTTTAAGGTCTTTCATTTTTAATGCGTAGGTAACATCTAACATTTTATCTTTAGTATCTAGCTTCTTGTTTTCAGCGTTTAAAGTTTCTTCTAACCTCTTTTTCTCCTTAAGATATTTTTGCTTTTCGAGTTTTAATTTCTCGTCTTCTGTCACCTCTTCCTTTACTTTTTGCTTATCAGTAATAGCTTGCTTTACTTGCTTTAAGGCTTGTTTTTTAGCTTTATTTTTTGCAGCTAACTCCTTTTCTTTATTTGCGATTTTTTGCCATTCAACTTCTGACTTTTTGTTTAAAATACGTTTTAATGAATCTCTAGCAATGCTTGCCTTATCCCCCTTACCAGTTCGTGTTTTTTTCTTTATTTTCGCTCTATTTTTTTTCTTTAATTCAGCATTCCTTTCCATTTCAATTTTATCGAGTTCTCCACTTAGCCTTTCACGTTCTTTGAGTAATTTATTTTTCACATCTTTAGATAAAGCTTCACTCGATAATTTAGCATCAATTCTAGCTCTATCCTCTAGTTTTATTAACTCGTCAATTCTTTGCTTCTGAGCCTTTTCACGCTTTAACTTATCTACCAAAAGTTTATTTACATTACGAATACTGTCTTTTCTAAAAGCTGCCGTTTCATTTTCTGCTTTTAATTCCGCTTGAGCTTTATCTTTTAAAATTAAGTCTTGTCTTCTTTGTGTTTTTCTGATTAACTCGACTTTTTTACTAATAATAGCTTCTTTCTCTGCTATTTTAAACTCCCTTTTTTGCGCTTCTAATTTTGCTTTCTTACGTTCTAATTTTAACCTTTGCTTTCGCTTTTTGGCTAATAGCTTTCGTTTTTTACCTTCAATTTTAAGTCTGATATTTCGTTGTTCTGGTGTTTCCAACTTAGCAAAATCACGCTGAAGCTTAGCCGCTTCTAGCTTTTCTTTTACGTTTTCTAAATCCTCATCTTTTTTAGCTTTCTGCTTAGCCTTACTTGCGTAATATTTATTTTTCGCTCTTTTATGTAACCCTCGTAATCGATCTAGCTCTTCATTAATCTCTTTTATTTTAAGCTCACGGGCTTTAATTGTCGTCTCTTTTTCATTCCGTTCTACCTCAACATTATTCCCCGTTAATCCAGATTCGTTTAGTTCATTTAACCCACCTTCAACTAAAGCCTTAGACTCCTGCTCAACTTTCAACTGAGCTTCTAATTCTTTAATCTTTTTAGAATATAAATACATTTGGTTCCTAGAAGAAGTAGAACCTTTTACGTTCTTCTTTTGAATTGCAGCATTTTCCTCTGCCTCAGCCAGCTTCTTTTCAGCCAACTTAACCTGTTCTTGTAATTTCTTTTTAACCTCTTTTTGGTACTCCTTAATAAGGAATTCTTTTTGCTTTTTCTTTCGTCCCGTTATGGCTTTCCCCTCATTAAATTCACGAATCACCTTTGCTTTGAAAGTCTCATTCTCCGGTATATTTTCATTTAACTTTAATCGCGCTTTTAATTTTGCTCTACGAATCGCATCCTTTTCTTGAAGACTCTTTAGTTTTTGAGCCTCTTTTGCTGTTTTTTTATTTTCTTTCTCCTCAATCTGAGCATTATTCTTTGCTAATTCGGAAGTAAACTCATCATACTTAGATTCTTTTTTTTCAGCAACTCGATCTTCTTTTTTCACCTGATCACTAACAGCCGCTTTAACTACCTTTTCTTTTACATTATCTACCCTTTCATCATTACTTTTATTCGCATCGGCAATCATTTGAGCATCTCTCTTCTTAGCTCCTCTTTTTAATTCTTTTTGTTGATTTTTAAGCGCTTTCCGCTTTGCCTTTTGAGCTTCTTTTTTTTCTTCAGCTCTTTTGTTGGCAAGCCGTTTCAACTGATCTATTTGAGCTAGATCTAATCCTTTATCTTTTTTGATTTCCGCTTGCTTTAGTATTTCCCCTTGCTCTTTCTTTCGTTTTATTTCCCTTTTTGCTATTTTTTGCTTTTCCAATTCTAAAGCCGTTTTCGCTTTTTCAGGTTCCGAGACAGCAACATCCAATGTTTTAACTTCAGCCCCTCCAATACGTTTTTCCTTCTCAGATTTTTCAGCAATATTAACAGCTATCACCTTTTCTGCTCTTTTCTTCTCTTTATCCTTACTGGACAACTCTTTCAAAGCCTTTTTCTTCTCCTCTAACGGACTATTAATTTTGGCTATTTCCTCTATCTGAGCTTCTTTCTCCTTGATTATTTTACGCTTTTCCTCGATAAGCAACGCTTTAATCTTTGCCTTTTCTTCAAGTTTCCTAGCCAATTCCTTTGCTTTTTCCAATTTATTTACGGCAAATAAAGAATCCTTTTGTTGTTTATTCAGGAAATCAACCTGATCTAAAGAATCGTTTTCAGCTTGAACTTTTAGCCTTAAAGTCTCCTTCTTATTGGCTAACTCATCTTTAAATTTTAGTTTATCAGCAATTCTTTTGTCTATAACTGCTTTCCGCCTCTGCGCTTCACTTTCTTTTTCTAATAATTGCTTTCTCTTTTCGGTTAACTTTTCTTTTTCCAACTTCTCCGCCTTTGCTTCCGCTTCCTTAACCAACTTTAAGTTTTCTTTAGAAGCATTTACTTTCTCTTCCATCTTCAGCTGATAATCGGCATAAGCACTTTCCTTTTTCTCTAATTCTTTTTGATGTTTTTGAATTTCTTTATTCGCAAGTTTTTGAATTTCTAATGCCTTCTCACGTTCTAACTTTTTGTTTTTACGCACTAATTCTTCTTGCTCAAGTTTTTTCTTTTGCTCTCTTGTTAAAAACTCGCTCCCTTCCTTCCTTTCTCTTTCGTCAATTTGATCTTTTGATACTTCTTGTTTTTTCGCGATGTTTAAAGAATCTTTCCCTAATGAGAACTCTTTATTTAACTTATCTCTATTGGCTTTTCCTTCTGCTTTTTTCTTCTTTATCGCACGTTTTAATTTATCAGCTTCCGCTTTTAGCCCTTCAACTTTCTCAGCACGTTTTTTCATTCTATCCGCAAACTCAGCATCTTTCCTTGCTTTTTCCGAAGCAATTACAGCTCTTTCCTGAGCTTGTTTTTTCTTTTCTTCTTCTCGCTTTTGAAAAGCAATCTTTTGGGCCTCCTCAAAAGCAGCTTTTTTCTTGGCCTCTGCAGCTTTTTCCTTTGCTATTTCGGCTTGTTTTGCCAATTTAGCATTTTTCTTTTCTTGAGATTTTACTTTTTTTGCGGTCTCAATATTTTTAAATTTGTTGAGCTTCTTTATCAAAGCTTCATCTTCTTTTCGCTGACGATCAGAATCTTTTTTCTGTTCTTCAGCCAATAAACGCTCAGCATTAGCGAGCTTTTTAGCTTCTTTTACTAATTCACTATTTCTTTCCGTTTCTAATTTGTTCTGAATTTCAGCTCTTTTACGAGCAGCCTCATCCACTTTTGCTTTTATGGAAGCCGCAGCTTGTTCTTTAGCTGTTAAAATGGAGTTTTGGTCTGCATTCTTTTTGTTTATTTTATCCTGATACTTTTGTTTTAATTCTTGCTCCTTAGATAGCGCTTTCCTTTTAAAACCATCTATATCTCTCCTATTCTCTATTTCTCTTTTAATCTTTACTAACTCCTTTTTAAATCGTTCTCGATCATATTTTTTTCGTTTGTTCGCTGCATCCTTTAACCTCTTTCTATTTTGAATTGCTTGCTCTGTTCTTTTTCTTAAATCTAAAAGTTGTTTCTTTTGCAACTCCTTTTTAGTGCGCATTTCCACCTTAACCTTAGCGGAAGCACGTTGCTCTTTAATTTTCTTTATTTTCTTTTGAGCTTCTGTTTGAGCTTCATTAGTTGATTTTTCCTTACTATTTTTTAAGTCTATTTCGTCAACTTCTACTTGAGCATTATTTTTAGTTTTATCGTATTGCTCAATTTTCTTTTTAGCTAATGTGGCTTTCTTTTCTAAATCATCTTGTTCTTTTTGAATTGCCTTTTCTTTTTCCTGTAGTGCTTTTTTCTTTTGAATAGCAATTTCATCTGCTTTCTCCTGCTCATCTTTAAACCTCTTCTCTAAAGCATTTAATTCCTTTTGGGCATTGATCTCATTTTCAAGCCGCTTTTGCTCTTTTGCTTTCTCGCGCAAAACTTCTTTAGCTTCTTCAGCCAGTCGTTTTTGTTCCTCTGCTTGTTCCTCTGCTATCTTTTGTTGCTTGGAACGCTCTTCCTTTTTTTGATTTAAAAGGTCTCTTTGCCTTTTTGCCTCTTGTTCTTCTCGATACTTCTTTGCTAAGTCGGCTTCTTTCTTAAGTTGCTGTTGTCGATATTTCTTTGCCTTTTCTTTTTGCTGAAGTAGTTTACGATACTCTAAGTCATCTCTCTTACGCTCAATATCTTTAGCTTTTCGTTTCGCTTTTAATTCTTCCTTTCTTGCTTTAATTTGGGCTTTTAAATTTGGGTCAGACTTTTGAGCATGCAAATTGCTCGACGACAAAGATGCCGACAAGCAAAAAATAAAAATTACAAAATATTTTAAACTTATTTTGCGCACTAAAGTATCTTTCTACCCATATAAATAAATCACTAACTTCAATACAATAGTAAAGAAGACAATCGTTTTACGAAAGAATATCATAAAAGTTTTATCATCTTTTAAGATTTATTAAATTCATTCGTGTTTCATTAATTTTTTTTTGTAATATTGCACTCCCATTTTTGGGAAATAGTTTATCACCAAGAAAGATTGACAATGGATTTATTAAAAACTATATCAAACGAATTAGTTGACTTGAAAGAGTGGCCAGAATTCGGAGCTGGAGACACAATAACAGTATATTACACCATTAAAGAAGGTGAAAAGGAAAGAACACAGTTCTTCCAAGGTACTGTTTTACAGAGAAGAGGTTCAGGAGCTACAGAAACTTTTACTATTAGAAAAGTAAGTGGAGGTGTAGGTGTTGAAAGAATTTTCCCTTTAGGTTCTCCATTCTTAAATAAGATTGAGGTAAACAAAAGAGGTAAAGTAAGAAGAGCTAGAATTTTCTATTTACGTGATAGAACTGGTAAATCTGCTAGAATTAAGGAAAAAATGACTTTCAAGAAATAATTTGAAGGCATTAGATATTTGAAGGTCATTTGCTTTTTGCATATGACCTTTTTTTGTTGCTTCATAAATTCTTATTATTACCTTTAAGGTCATGTTTGCAGTACTTCCCATATTTTTATTTCTATATTTCTCTTGGGGGGTTTATAAATGGAATTTCTTCAACCTTCAAGGTTTATCTCGGAAATTTCTACTTAGTGCTTTTGTACTAAAAATCATTGCAGGCTTAGCGCTAACTTTCGTGTATACTTATTATTACGATGTTCGACAAGAAGCCGATACATATCGCTACTTTGATGATAGTTATCATCTTCACCGTGTATTTTTTGAGAGTCCAATTAAATACTTCCGAATACTCTTCGGTATCGATGGCGGCAAAGATTTGCTGCCATATTTAGATGCCATGAATAATTGGTTTCCGGAAGAACGAAACACCTTCTATAATGACAACCGAACTGTAATCAGAATTAACGCCTTACTCAGGTGGATTTCTTTCGGTAACTATTACGTTCATTTATTATTCTTTTCTTTTGCTTCTTTTTACGGAATCACATTTATATATAAAGCATTTCACCGTTACTTTTCGGGTAAAAAGATTTGGCTGGGACTGATATTATTCTTTTTACCATCGTTAGTTTTTTGGAGTAGCGCAATACTTAAAGAAGGTCCGTTGTTATTTTTTTTCGGAATTACATTAAATATCCTTAATAAGATATTTACAAAAAGAGCCTACTGGCAGCATTACTTATTACTTGGCTTTTGTTTTCTGTGCTTATTTCACATAAAGTTCTACGTAGGTTTAACACTTATTCCGGCAATAACTGGATACCTTTGGATATTACACAACAAAGGGCCTCATCCAATTATAAAAATGATTATCAATTTTGGTGTTTACTTTCTAGCTGCAGTACTTAAACATGAACATAGTTTTAGATGGAGTTTCTTCTCGGTACTCAAGTGGAAAAGGTCTGCCTTTTTAGGACTTGCAGAAAAAGTGAAAGCAAAAAGTTTAATTGGAACAGGACAATTAGAAGAAACTCCTATTAGTTTTTTAAAGTATTTCATGCTTGGATTTTTTAATGCAGTTAGCAGACCGTTTCCTTGGGAGGTTTACTCTATTGTTATATTGCCAAATGCGATCGAAAACATAATGGTTTTTGCATTTATAGGTTTTTGCATTTGGTATGGTCAGAAAAAAAACTTTAACAAAATTGGATACTTTTTCATCATGTTTGCATTTGGTTTATTAACCATAATAGGAATGGTAACTCCAATAATGGGAAGTTTAGTTCGATACAAAATCCCTGCTATTCCTTTCCTTCTTATGTTCTTTTTATTATTCTTAAATAAAGAAAAAGCAAAAAAAACACTGCTTCTACTCAATAAAAAGAAAAGATAATTCGTTCTCCTAACATGCTAAAGGTTTTACTAATTTCCATTTTCCTGTTTTCGGCAACAAATTGGACTGACGAAGAAAAGAAAACAGCACTTGTTAACCTAAAGGAATCGGGGTTAACTCAAACTGAAAAAGACGTGATTTACTATATTAACCTTGTACGAATAAATCCTCAAAAATTTCTAAAAACCACATTAAGTCCCTATTTAAAGAAGCATACATCTTACAGTAAAAAATACATTAAAAGTCTCAAAAGAGACCTTACAAAGCAAACACCTCTCCTACCCTTAAATCATCAACAGGACTTACACCTTTTTGCTAAACATCACAGCAAAACTACAGGTAAAGCAGGAAAAGTAGGTCATCAATCTGTTGGTTTTAAAAACTACACAAAAAGGACAAAGAAGCTAATTAAAATATACTCCTATGTAGGTGAGAACATTCATTACGGGTCTCCTGATGCTAAAGAAATTGTAATCGATCTTTTGATTGATGATGGAATCAAAGATGTTGGTCACAGAAAAAACATTCTAAGTAGCACATTCATATACGCATCAACTTCCATTCAACCGCACAAAAAACACCGCCAGAACTGCGTTATAGAATTTGGAGGTAAGTTAAACTAAAACCCTTTTTCATTGAGAAAACTCGTTTTAATTCTTTTAATAAGTGTCACCACCGCATGCTCTTCTACACCAAAAGGGAATGGAAAAAGCAAATCGGAAGGTTCCGTTAAAAAAGGAAAACTGGTTAACGGAAGACGATTTTCAAGAAAAAAAGACAATTATAAATACTTCTCATTTTTAAGCTATATTTTATTCAATAGGGCTTGGGTACATTCTAAAGTACTTGATATAACTCTTGATGCTTACAAGGAGTGCGAAGTAAAACATCCCAAAAGAAAATTCTTAATTATGGAATGTTCTAATAAAAAAGGCGGTGAAATGTGGCCACATAGAACACATCAAAATGGAACTTCTATTGATTTTGGTTCCCCGCTACTAAAAAACAAACGGCCATTTACTAGAGATCACAGTTACGGATTGCGGCATTATGCTATGAAGTTTGATACAAATGGCAGATTATTACGAAATAAAAAAATAGAAATAGATTTTGAAATTATGGCTCAACATATTCTAGCCTTGGAAGTTGCTGCTCGAAAAAGAAATATGTTTGTTAAGAAGGTATTGCTAAAGATTAACTTAAAAGATGATTTATTTAAAACCAAATCAGGGAAACTTCTTAAGAAAAGTAATATCTATTTCGCAAAATACCTTCAGCCAATGATCGATAACATGCATGATGATCATTACCACATTGATTTTGGCTTTATCAAAAATTAATCGGCACTAAAGAACTTGTCGTGAAAGTTTGTTAAATATAACTTCTCAGTTGCTCTTGTTATTGCAGTGTATAACCAACGAATGTATTCCCGATCGATCATTTCATCTGTTAGATAGCCTTGATCAACAAAAACGTTCTCCCATTGCCCTCCTTGAGACTTATGACATGTGATTGCATAGCCAAACTTAACTTGCAAAGCATTAAAGTAAGGATCATCCTTAACTGCTTTTTGTCGTTTTCTTTTATCTCTTATGTCAGGATAACTATTCCACACCTCTTCATACAATCTTCGACCGTCATCTTTAGCCAACGAAGGTGTCTCAGCCATTAATGTATCTAAGAGTAATTTTATTTCAAACTCTACTTCTCTCTTAAAATCAAGTAAACGAATCGAAACATTTGCAAATCGAAAACCAAATTTCTCCTCATAACTTATAACTCTAAGTACTTCTGCCATATCACCATTGGCAATGAAATCAATATCCGTTTCTAACCTCAACCAAAAATAGTTGTTTCGAACAACCATTAATAAATCACCAGCGTTCAATTCATCTTCCTGATATAAAACACTGTATTTAATGTATTTGTTAAAATTATTTGCTTGTTTATTCGACCGGCAAATGATTACTGTGTTTTCAATTCCTGAATTACTGTAACAAGTAGAAACCTCTTCTTCTATTTCATAGCCACCTAACTTTCGAATATCATCGAAATTATCGACCTCAAATCTGGGGAAAAAATCAATGTCGTTTTTGAGTAAATTTCGAATTATAGTTGCATTATGCAAAATCCCTGAATCTTGTGATTGTCTTGTCACCTCACTTAATTCAATCTCACCAACTTGAATTGGGTATCGAGTAGATAAGTATATACTATCCAATGCGGGGCTTTCATTGCTTCCAACTGGAGGTAACTGAGCCGTATCTCCAACCATAACCAATCGACAGTTTATACCTGAATAAACGTAGTCCAACAAATCATCTAAAAGCGTTCTTCCCTTAGAAATAAAGGAACCTCCCATCGTTCCTACGTTACTAATCATAGAAGCCTCATCAACAATAAAAATAGTATTTGTGTACTTGTTTTTTTGCACAGTGAATACAATATTACCGTCTTGATGAGCCTGGTAGTAAATTTGTTTATGTATTGTAAAGGCAGACTTATTGGAATAATTCGATAATACTTTTGCCGCCCGACCAGTTGGTGCTACTAAAACTGTTTTTAATCCAACTTGAGGAACCCAATTAATATAAGTTGAAATCAATGTAGTTTTACCCGTACCAGCATACCCTTTCAAAACGAACAGAGCCTTCCGCTCATTATAATAAGTAAACTTCTCCAACTTTATCAACGCAAGAGACTGAAAACTAGTGGGTTCAAAAGGGAATAATTGGCTCAGATTTTTCTGCACCCAATAAAGGTACTACTCTAATTATGAATTGTTCTCCAAAAATATGGAAAGCTGAAGTTTTAAGAATATGTTACTAGATATTTATCTTTTGGAAAATTAAACTCTAACATGAAATAATCGTAATTTAGTATCGTTAATCGCAACAACAAATTAAGATTATGAATTTGGACAGCATATTTAAGCCTATTATTTACGGTTTACTTTTCCTAATAGGGTTAGGCACGATAATAACACCCCTAGTGAGTTATAAAACAGCTTACTTTGTTGGAGAAGATTATTACATCTCAATGTGTGATTCGATTGAAGCACAGTATATACCCCATATCGAAAGTTTAGTTCAAATAGGCGCACTTTCTAAAGCGCAATCTGAAAAAGACGCGCTTTATGCAGATGCAAAACCTATTGCCGATTCATTAGCTATTATTCAAAGTAAAACAGAGCTTGGAAGGGACAAAATCAAAGCAAAAGAAGTTCAAGTTTTTATTAATAAATTCCAAAACGACCTACTTGAAAAGGTGGAAGAAATTGAAGGTAAATTTGATATAGGTTTATTGCCTAAAGATGAACTAGATCGCTTGGTGAAAAAAACAAAAGACACATTAACCTTAGATAAATATGTATTAATTGTTGCGAATCAAATTAGGAATCCAAATGACTTAAATACAATTTCAAAAGTTAAAGCGAAAGACATCAATATCCAAAAAGTTAATCTACAAGATAAAAATGGATTCATAATCTTTGGACTCTGTATTATTGGGATTCTAATATTTTTTATTGCTTTAGAGCTGCAATTAATCCCGCTGCACGATACAATTGTTAAATACTCTATGTTTTCTGCTTTCTCAATAGTTACAATCGCGCTAGGGATAGCCTCATATTACAGCTTGGCTGACGATATTGAATTCAAAGATGTTTTTGAAAAAAGGGAAATAGAAATTCGAGAAAAGCTACTTACCATTAGAGATGTACAGGTTGAATATCTAGCTTCGAAAGGCGAATATTGTAATGAATGGGATTCTTTGATGAAATTCATCCAGTCTGATTCAATCGCCGTAATTAAATACCTAGTGGATAAAAATGATACCATAGCTGTAAACGATGCTATAAGAAATAATCGTCCAATTAAGGATACTACTTATGTCTCCATAGAAGAAAAAGTATTTGGAGAAAAGCATATAGTACAAATTGACTCACTTCCATTAGTACCTTATTCTTCACAAAAATTCGAATTGGTAACAAAGAAAACCAGGAATAATAACGGTCGATATGTTTTCTTTTTAGAAGTTCAAACATTAAAGAAAACCTTCGTTGAAGGTTTGAGGATTTATCCTGAAAATTTCGACGAAGAAGCTCTTATTAAAATTGGAAGTTTAACGAACCCCACAACAGAAGGAAATTGGCAATAACATGGATGTCTTTATCGATAAATCATTTGATGTAAATAACCTAACTAATTATAGTTTGAGCTTAAAAGTTGGAGACAATTTTTTTATTGCGAATGCATTAAAAACAAAATCTTCTACGCACATAGCTATTGCTGAACATGAGTTTCAAAATGGACTAAAGGAAGAGTTTAAAATTAACGCTTTTATTGAAACGTTAAAAAAATCCCCTGTCAAAATATCCAAGAAATACAATGAGGTATTTATTAGTGTTGCAAACACCCACTTCGCTGTTATTCCAAAAGCATTATTTGACGCATCACAAATAAAAGCATACATAAACCTTAACACTAAGGTTCCTGAAAGCTTTGTTTATAAGAGTAAAGTTTTAGAGAAAGAAGGCATCGTTATCTGCTATGCTATTCCAAAAGAATTAAATGATTGGACTAAAAAAGTTTTTCCTAAAGCTACCATATCACATGAACTAGCAGTTGGATTACAATCCATCATTAGAGACTTTCATTCTGTTTCTGAGGAGAAAGTTATTTTAAATGTCCACAAAAATTATTTTGATTTCATTTACCTAAAAAACGGCAAACTTAATTTCGTTAACTCATTCTCCTACAGCGAAAAAGAAGATTTTCTTTATTTTGTATTGTTCACTGCTGAACAATTAGAAATTAATCCGTTAGCAATTGAGACTTACTTATTAGGAGAAATCAAGACAGGTTCAGAAACGCATCAGTTACTTTTTCAATACATCAAAAATTTACATTTTGGCAATCGAAATAAGAACATTAAACTTGCCGCAGGTTTAAATGAAATTCCAAAGCACTACTTCTACACCATCTTTAATCAGCACTTATGCGGATAATTAGCGGAAAACTTAAAGGTAGAAGATTCGTTGCTCCTGATAATTTACCGGTTAGGCCAACAACAGATTACGCAAAAGAAAGTCTGTTTAATATCATCAACAACAACTACTATTTTGAGGGTTTACAAATTTTAGATTGCTTTAGTGGAACAGGTAATATTTCTTATGAATTCTTATCAAGGGGTGTTGGTCATGTTACCGCATTTGATGCAGATGCAAACTGTATCGCTTACCAAAATAAAATCAAGGCAGAGTTAGGATTGGAGAACTTCAGTCCTGCAAGACAAGATGTTTTTAAGGCATTAAGTTCCATTCAAAAACGATTTGACATTATCTTTTGTGATCCTCCATATGAGATGGACAAGATTTCTGAAATACCTGAAATAGTTTTTAAAAACAAACTACTAACGGAAGATGGATGGCTTATTGTAGAACATTCAAAAAAGACAACCTTCCGACATTCCAATTACATCGAAACACGAAGATATGGGAATGTTAGTTTCTCAATTTTTAGTTATTAAATTCTTATTTCAACACCTGATTGCTCACAAAGATTTGAATTAGTTATTTAAGTTGACCTTAAATAATTTATTTTGGTTTTATGGATCAAAAAAGAACAGCTGTTTTTCCTGGATCATTCGACCCTTTTACAAAAGGTCATGAGGCGATTGTACAAAAAGCTCTTCCCTTATTCGATGAAATAATCATTGCAATTGGAAGAAATTCTGATAAAAAATATTTTTTCACATTAGAGGAAAGAATCAATCACATCAAAGCAGTTTTTGGTGATCAACCTAAAATTAAAGTAGTGAGCTTCGAAGGTTTGACGGTCAACTTCTGTAAAGAGAACAACTCTAATTTCATTGTAAGAGGTTTAAGAGATGTAAAGGACTTTGAATACGAAAAGAGTATTGCCATCATGAATAACAAGGTTGAAGAATCTGTTGAGACTATATTTTTCATGACCAATACTGAGTTCTTGGCAATAAATAGCGTAATCGTTCGTGATATATTGAGAAATAATGGAGACGTTTCACAATTTCT
>CAJJCC010000047.1 GCA_905182585.1 uncultured Flavobacteriales bacterium | reverse complement strand
GATAACTGATGAAAGCTTTTCGTCTCTTTTTTCAAAAATTCATTTTGCTGTTTTAAGTAAAACAAATGATAAAGAAAATTTAAAACAAAAGGTTGAGATGCGCCTACAAAACAGGCATAAATCAGATACTTTTCTAATTCGTAACTGGTACTAATCGTAAAATAACCTATTCCATACAAGATGAATCCTTGAATACCGCCAATAAATAATGAGAAATAAACTTCTTTTTTAAACTGACTTAATGGTATTCGCTCCCAGGGTTTTGTTCCTTGAATTTCTTCAAATAAACGTTCCTGAATTTTATAATGAATGAATAGAGAGAGCACAGTAAATACAACTAATAATATCAATAGCCACACGTTCATTAAAAAAATGGCCATAGGAAGCACTGTTATAGCTATACCTATCAAAATCCATATTACAATAAAATGTCTTTTAAGTCTCACAACAGCACTAAAATAATTACTTTTGCATGAAACAACACCACAATAAAATGAAAATAGCAATTGGAGGCGATCACGCTGGTTTTGACTTGAAGTTAAAAGTGATTAAAAAACTACAAAACGAAGGACATGAAGTTAAAGATTTCGGACCTTATTCAAGCGAAAGTTGTGATTATCCTGATTATGTTCATCCTTTAGCACAAGGTGTTGAAAAAGGTGAATTTACTTTTGGAATTGTTATTTGTGGAAGTGGTAACGGTGTAAATATGGTTGCCAATAAATACCAAGGAATTCGTTCTGGTTTATGTTGGGAAGCTGGTTTGGCTGAAATGACTAGATTACACAACGATGCAAATGTATTAGCTGTTCCAGCAAGATATATTTCTGAGGAGTTAGGATTACAAATTGTTGACACATTTATCAATACTGAATTTGAAGGTGGTCGTCATCAAAAAAGAGTAGATAAAATTAAGTGTGCTTAATACATCCAAGTGTTTTTATATAATATTATAGGTCAACTTTCGTTGGCCTATTTTTTTATCTACAAATTAATTACGAAATAGCATCTTTAATAATAACTTGGAAACTCTTAAGGCAAAGTTCCTGATTGTTGCGTGAATGAAACTTTAGATGGTCAAACCTTTAATTATTTAGAGCGGCAAGCACTTCCAAATAAAAGTGTAAATGAATTAGCTATCTCTATAACATTTATCGTAAAAACTATCCTAGCTTCACCATAAATGGTTAAATAAACGGAGTGATTTTTAATCGTTTTATTGAATTTTTGCAGCTAAACCTGACTTATATAAAAAAATCAGTGTTAATGCTTTGGATTTCAAAATATTCGTCGAATCAAGGAAATAAAATTCACGACTAGGGATTGGATATCGAATTTAATTTTGATGGAGTAAATAATGACTTATATATGAAACAAGTACACTTCTTTAGTAAATAACTATATGAAACAAAAAACCCAAGCGATACTTGGGTTTTTCTTATTATCTCTTTTTGAAATTCTTTTTGTAAGGTTTCTTACCTCTTGGCGCTCTGTCTTTCCACTCAGGACCTTCCCCTAAAAACTCAGGCATTGGTGCACGGTAAACTTTCTTTTCGATTAGTTTCTCAACATCAGCAAGTTTTTCCATGTCTTGCTCGTTAATTAACGACAAGGCAACACCTTCAGCTCCTGCTCGTCCTGTTCGTCCAATTCGATGAACATATTCTTCAGGGTTTCCTGGTGCATCGAAGTTAAATACTAAATCGATATTTGGAACATCTACTCCCCTACTAATAACATCAGTAGCAACTAAAAGTCTAATTTTATTAGATCTAAAATCTCTCATCAATTCTTCACGCTTACTTTGCTCCAAGTCTGATGAAATTCCTTCTACTCTATATTTCTTGCTTCTTAAACCTCTAACAATTTCATTAACTTTCTTTTTTGTAGACGTAAATACAATAATACTTTTGTATTCATTCTCATCAGAAACCAAATGATTAATCAAAGGAATTTTCTGATTATCATAACATAAATAAACTCCTTGAAAAACAGTTTCGGAAGGTTTTGAAATTGCAAGACTTATTTGTGCAGGATCATTTAAAATAGTTTTTGCTAGTGCCTCAATTTTTGGAGGCATAGTAGCGCTAAACATTAGTGTTTGCCGCTTTTTAGGTAATTTATTAATAATCTTTTTAATATCATCTAGAAACCCCATGTCTAACATTCTATCTGCTTCATCTAAGATTAAATGTTCAATCTTATCTGTTTTTGCATAAGCCATATTAAGATGTGACAACAACTTACCTGGTGTAGCTACAATAACTTCAACTCCATCTCTTAATGCTTTTTTTTGTTGTTCCCATTCGTTTGCATCTCCACCACCATAAACAGCAATAGAGTTGATCCCTAGGAAATAAGAAAACCCTTGAATTTGGCGATCAATTTGCATTGCCAATTCTCTAGTCGGAGTAATTATTAAGGTACTTGTTCCCTTAATTTTATTCTTTAAGATGTTATGTAAAATAGGTAAAGTAAAAGCGGCTGTTTTTCCTGTTCCCGTTTGGGCAACAGCAATTAAATCCTGACCGGTAATTGCTACTGGTATTGCTTTTTCTTGTATGGGAGAGGCTTTCTCAAACCCCATATAACTGATTGCCTCGATAATTTCGGGCGCTAAATTTAGTTCTTCAAATGTCATTACAGTGAAGATATCCTTTTTTATCTGAACATTAAGTGCTAAACATTTTGATGCTCAAACCTGTAGCAAACGTATAGCTTAAATGAGCTAATGGATATTGATTTTTTAGATAAAAAAAGCTTGAAAAAGGCCCTTAGTATAAACTAAGAGCCTTTCAAATATATTAAACGTTATTTCCTAAGCGTTTTTCTCAGCGTCAGCTAACTCAACACATAAACAAACAACTTCCATCGCTAACTTAATTTCTTCAACCGAAGGTAAAGTTGGCGCTAAACGAATGTTTCTATCTTTTGGATCGTTCTTGTAAGGGAACGTTGCACCTGCAGCAGTTAATTTAACTCCAGCGTCTGAAGCTAATTGAACAACTCTTTTAGCACATCCATTATTTGTATCTAACGAGATAAAGTAACCACCTTTTGGGTTTGTCCAAGATGCTAAACTCTTTCCTCCTAATTGTGCTTCTAAAATAGAAATCACAATATCAAATTTTGGCTTAATTAAAGCAGCATGCTTTTTCATATGATCTTGTAATCCTGCAAAGTTTTTGAAGAATCTCATATGACGAACTTGGTTAATCTTATCTGGTCCAATTGTACTCATTGACAGATGACCTTTCATCCAATTAATGTTACTTTCAGAAGCTCCAATCCCCGAAATTCCTGAACCAGCAAATGTAATTTTTGAAGTAGACCCAAAAACAAAAACTCTATCAGGGTTTCCAGCTGATTTACATTCGGCAAATAAATTCTTAATTACATCAACATCATCGGATAAATGATGAACTGTATATGCGTTATCCCAGAAAATTCTGAAATCAGCGGCAGCTGTTGACATTTTAGCTAAACGATCAACTACTTCATCAGAAACTGAAGTTCCAGTTGGGTTACCATATTTAGGCACAACCCAAATACCTTTAATTGAATCGTCAGCAGCAACTAAAGCTTCTATTTGATCCATATCAGGACCACCTTCGATCATATCAACAGGAACCATTTCAATTCCGAAATGCTCACAAATTGAGAAGTGACGATCATACCCTGGCGAAGGACATAAAAATTTAACTTTTTCTAATTTTCCCCATGCAGTTGATGAAGATGAGTTTCCATGAGAAATACATCTTGCTATAGTATCGTGCATTAAAGTAAGGGAAGAGTTTCCTCCAACAATTACTTCATTTGTTGATTCAGTTTCTAAAAATTCTTTAAATAATTCTTTAGCTTCAGGAATACCATCCAATCCTCCGTAGTTTCTTGAGTCACCACCTGCGATTGTTTTATAATCTGAAGAGGTTACTAAATCTAACATTGGTAAAGACAAATCTAATTGCTCAGACCCTGGCTTACCTCTAGTCATATCCAAAGCTAAGTTCTTTGCCTTTGCTTCATCGTACTTTCCTTGTAATACAGCTAAATCGCTCATAATTATAATTTAAATAACAGTTTAAATTCTGTGAATTTTGAAAATTTGTTCGGGGGCAAAGATAAATTAATTATTCTTCAGCTCCTCAAAATATGGGAAAACAATATCGGAGGTTTGTTTTACAAAACCGTATAACTCAGACTTCGCTACTTCTTCGGTATTTACTAGTTGAAATTTTTGGTTGATGTTTTCGAAAAACAACAATACAACTGCTAATATTAAAACCGCTTTAGCTGCTCCGAAAATAGCTCCCGCTAAATTATTAATTAAGCCTAGTGCTAAAATATCTGCGAACTTACTGAGTAACTTACCCAATAAATGCATTCCTACCATTATGAGTAAAAACGTAAGCGCAAATGCCAATAAAGGAATATCAATTTGGTGTTCCTCAAATAAATAGTTGGATGTTAAATGTGAAAACTTAACACCGCCATAAATCCCTAGAATCAGTCCTATTAGAGTGGTTAAACTCAAAATAATCCCTTTTGTAAATCCCTTATAAATCCCGTAAACAACAGGAATAAGTATTATTAAATCGATATAACTAAAATCCACCTTCTGAAAATATTGATAAAATTGTTTCTGATAAGTCTTTCTTAAAAGCCGGTTTTTTAGGGCGCAATGCATTGATCTGTAAATTCCCTTGATACAACTTATTAATAATTTGCAGACTTCTTTTCCGTTTTAATGCCAAAATTAATATTGTCTTTTTTAATTGTATTTCACTCATGTTTTTATAAACATCAGACACCATTAGATCCTTTAAATTAAACTGCTGATTTTTCTTAGGGTTAACAAAATCCACTAAATCCCAATCTGCATTTTTACCTTGAAAAAATGGACTCGATTTATAAAGAACCCTATTTGATATAACTCGATCACCTAACGCAATCGATTTTGAATCTATTTCATTCATGAAATCATAATTTTCTTTACCAGCACCGTAATAGACATAAGTACTATTTAAAACAGCATTTTCCTTAATTATTCTTGCAATATTATCCTCAGCTCCAGGAAGTCCGTTACCAACTAGGTATTTTGAAACTAATGTTCTTAATTTTCCTCCAGACATTTTTTTAAGGGTTTTCCAATACCCAAAGTTTTTATCAATGTCTTTGTGTAATAAATACAAAAAGTTAACCTTAATATTTCGCTTTTTAGCTTTTTCACATACTTTTTTTGCCAAAGAGAAACTAGAATTTATAGCGCCATTCCCAATGGTGAAAATTTGCTTTTTAACCGATTCGTTGTTACTCCATGATAAACCTTGTAAAGTCATATCTAACGCATAACCAACATTATTTTCGGCAACACTGCTTCCTATTTCATTGTGAACCAAATATTCGAATGCAACCTCGGGACGGTCTTTAAAATCTGAAATTATTTTTACATAATTATTCTTCCCGTTGAATGCTTTCCGAGAATAACCAATCAAAGCAATTTCAATTTCTATAAATGGATTTTCGGCCCTGAACTCAGTATATAACTCCCAATAGTTTAGGGTAAGTGCTTCTATCGTTTTCTCACTACTTTTCGAAAAATCAATAACCAATGCAAGCTGCGCTTTGTTTTCGAAAACACCTGGAAAAAAGGAAAATCCAGTTGCCACAAAAAAGCACATTGTAATGCATACTATTTTAGTAATCTTATTCAAGAAAAAAACCTAATTAACATAAAATCAAAATTACTAAATCAATTAACCAAATTGAGCTAAACAAGATATAAGAAATGCAAGATTGATAGTTAATATCAATACAAATTTTCTTTTATGTAGTAAAAAATTGATAAAATAAACGTTCACATTAATTTACTTAGTAATTTTAAGAGAATTATGACGTTGTGTTGTGCAACTAATCATTTTAGTAAATGAAAAACAGAAAAAACGATAATGTTAATCTAGATAAATTTAAACAAGTCTTTTTAGCACTTGGATTTATCGCTATTATAGGCTTAGTGTTTTTAGCTTTCTCTCTAAAATCTTATGATAAGGTTTCTTACAATTTCAAAGTAAGTATTGATGAAATGCAAGAAGACTTACCACCTTTAATTCCGCCACCTCTTCAAATTCCGCCACCAGTTACCCTCCCGCCAAAAAAGGAACCTAAAGAGCCTGAATTGGAAATTGTTGAGGATGAAATTGAAATTCCTGAGGAAGATTTCGAAGAAGAAGATAATGAGGAATTAGAAATTGAAGAAGATACTGCAGATGAAGACACTGAAGAAGTAGAAGCAGCTCCATTATTTTTCGTGAAGAATATGCCTCACTACAAGGAATGTTCGGAAGGAAATAACATGCAAAGAAATGCTTGTACAAGAAAGCTTTTAAACAAACGAATTCATGAAGGTTTTGTTATGCCCGACATTGCAAGGGATATGGGTTATGAAGGAACAGTTTATGTTCGATTCGTAGTGTCTCCTTCTGGCGCTGTAACCGACGTTACAGCAATGAAGGGGGAATACCCTGTGTTAAATGAGGCGGCTGTTGCAGCAGTGAAAAAATTACCGAGTATGATCCCTGGAAAACAACTAGATAGAGCTGTTCCTGTGGT
>CAJJCC010000046.1 GCA_905182585.1 uncultured Flavobacteriales bacterium | reverse complement strand
AATATTCAACATACCATGGAAGTGAATTCTTCTATGACTGTAGAGGATCGAGTTCGTCATTTCTTAATAGGTTTGGCCGATAAAAAGTCCATTAAATTACTCATGGGTGAGGTTATGGTTCGGATGCATGTGAAACATAAAGAACTTGCATTTGCCTGTAATTCATCAAGACAATGTGTATCGTCTATCATAAGTAAGTTTAAGAAAGAAGGGGGGCTTAGAATGGATCGTACTTCTTTTATTTTATCATCAGATTTTTAAAGACGAAATCAATTTTACTTGGCGTACTAATCTCTTTTTCTTCGCTTTTTTTCGGAAAATTATGCGATAGGACATGGAGATTCTAGTAAGGAATAATAATGCATTTACTTACTCCAAATCCGAGACTTACACACAGTTTGGTCAATTAATATATACTTCTTCAAATGCTAAATATTCCTTTAAAGTTTATTCAGTTGGACTGTATATAGTTAAGATTTTTGGTGCGTCAACTGTGATTACTCAAAAAGTAATTGTGCAGTAACAATTCATTAATGTATTTAATAATTTAAATTTGTCGCATCAGTATGATGCGACTTTTTTTTATCTTTTTTTTCATCTCCGGATTAACCTTTGCCCAAGAAGTTGTTCAGGACACTGCTATTATTGATACTGGTTACCAAAAAATAAAATTAAAGAAGCATCAAATAAAAGCTATTTTTGGATTTTTAGGGCAAGACGGCGATCATTCAGCTGTTACAGGTGGGGAAGGAACAGAGGAGCTGCATGTTCAATCTATTAGGATTATCTATTTAAAGAAAACTAAAAAGAATAATCAATGGAATGTAAAAGGTGGGTTGGATCAAATTACTTCTGCTTCTACAGATAATATAGATTTTATTAAGTCTTCTGCAAGTTATCACGATTTAAGAGGGCAAGTTAATGTTGGATTTTCCTATTCAGATTCGACCGATACCAATACCTATATTGGAGTTATTGGCTCATCTTTAGAATCTGATTACTGGAGTAGGCAGTTTGGTGTGAAATACAAACGAAAAACGAAATACGGAGGGATGCTTCAACTTAAATTAAATTATAATTGGGATGAATTACGATGGGGAATCGTAACAGCTGGTATTTTTGATTTTACAACAATGGTTTATCCTTCTGAACTTCGAGGGATAAATTGGTTTAATAAGAGCCATAGAAATTCTTTAACTTTATCATCTAAATACACTTTGATTTCTAGTCAAAGAAGCCGATTAGGTTTTATGTTTGATTTAACTATTCAAGAAGGAATTTTAAGTACACCTTTTCATCGTGTTTACTTTAATAATGATGACTTGAGAGTTGAGAAATTACCTTTTAAAAGAGTTAAATTGCCCTTGAGTATACAGTATAATTATTTTATTTCCAATGGCTTGATAATTAAAAATTACTTTCGGTATTATTGGGATTCGTTTGGAATGAATAGCTATACTTATTCGCTTCAAGCTCCAATTAAAGTTAAGTATTGGCTGTGGGTGAAACCCTTTTTAAGGTTTTACCATCAAAGTGGGATTAATTATTTTAACACTTATGCAAACCATTCGTCGAGCAAGCGTTATTATACATCAGATTATGATTTAAGTAAGTTTAATTCTATTAATTATGGATTGGGTTTAAAGTTTAAAAAACGGCCGAGTTGGGATAGGGTTAACGGTTATGTATTTAACCTTGAAAATTATTTAAGATCTGATGGGTTAAGTTTTTGGCAAACTTCTTTTAAAATTGATGTTTCCTTTTGATATTTATAATTGCATGGCAAAAGAAATTATTTTCATAAGACATTCAAGTTTATCCGTCCCAAGGGGTATTTGTTATGGGTTCTCTAATATTGACGTTTCTCACAATTTTGCCAATGAAGCAGATAAACTTCAGCGAAATTTAAATGGTTTTAAGCCTGACTTGGTGATTAGTTCGCCGCTTCAACGTTGTGTTAAGTTGGCTGCAAGAACGTTTGATTCTGACCTTGAAATCAATCAAGGTCTTAAGGAGGTAAATTACGGTGATTGGGAAGGTAAATCGTGGGAGGAAATTAAAGTGAAAGGAGATAACCTTTGGATGTACGCCAATACAAGTAATCAACCTCCAAATGGCGAAAGCTTTGCTGAACTGAAAGATAGAGTTGTAAAGCAGCTAGACTCGATTTTAAATCGAAAAGAAGATAAGATTGCCGTCATCTGCCATGGTGGTGTAATAAGATCAGTACTCTCTCATTTATTAAAAACACCTTTAGAAGTGACACGAAGTTACCACATCCATTATACTGGATTTGTAAAGTTTGTGAATACTAAAGAAGGTTGGAGGTTAAGCGAATTAAATTCTGGTGAATTATAATTACTCAATAATCATAGCGGCTAATTTCACTTTTTCGGCAACTAGCTGAGCGATTTCAATAGAGTTTAATGCTTTAGGTATTGTTAAATCATTGTCTAAGTTGTTTACAATACTTTCAACAAACATTTTAACTTCTTCCTGAATAGGATTACTTTTGGCAAGATCTGGTTTTTGATAAAAAACTTCTTTCTCAACACCATCAGCAAGTTTCAAGGTCATTGCACCTTTTCCTTTATCATCACCTGATTTCATTTGAAATAGGTGAGCTATGTTCTCTTGGAAATCTACATTAATGTATGAGTTTCTTTGGAAGAAACGCATTTTATGCATTGGGTTTAAGCTAATTCTACTTGCTGTTAAATTCGCAACACAACCATTGTCAAATTCGATTCTGGCATTTGTTATATCAGGAGTTCCATTAACAACAGCAACACCGTTTGCACTTATTTTTTTAACAGAAGACTGAACGATACTTAGAATAACATCAATGTCCTTTATCATTAAGTTTTGAATAACAGATGTATTTGTTAATTCGCTATTAATGCTTTGTAATTGATGACTTTCGATAAACATCGGAGAATCAAACTTATCTTTTATCCCCAAGTAAACGGGTGTGAATTTAAGTGGGTTTCCTACTTGTAATTTAATGTTAGCCTCGTGTGCTAAATTCATTAATTCGTTTCCTCTACCGGTATCAATTATAAAAGGAAATTCAACAAGTGTATGGATTTGATTTTTTATTGATCGTTCAATCAC
This sequence comes from uncultured Flavobacteriales bacterium, assembly GCA_905182585.1. Taxonomy (GTDB): domain Bacteria; phylum Bacteroidota; class Bacteroidia; order Flavobacteriales_C. The sequence continues at coordinate 18,236 of CAJJCC010000046.1, read as the reverse complement.
ATCTTCGTGATTGGCAGATTTACTACTTATGTATACTGCATCTGTAGCTAATAGTAATTCATTTAATGATGAAAATCGGGCAAAGTTATTGGCGAAATTTTCATCGTTGATGCAATGAAATCCAATAAACTGAATTTCCTCCATTTCAGCGATTGAAGAGCATAATTTGGGTAATTCACTGACTACGCCTATAATTCCTATTCTTAACATAAAAATGTTTGTACTTAGCAAATGTAGCAGACCTGATCAAAGTTTGTTGCAAGTACTTTTGTAAAGAATTAACAAGTGATTTTTAAAATCTTAGTATGATCGACACTTATAGGCATAAAGGAATGCGTAAAAATATGCTTGAAGAATTGAGGCTGAAAGGTATTAAGGATGAAAACGTGTTGGAAGCAATGGACAAAGTGCCACGGCACTGGTTTTTAGATGAAGCTTTCCTTGAAATATCGTATCAAAACACGGCCTTTCCAATTGGTTGTGAACAGACGATTTCGCACCCTTATACAGTTGCTCGTCAATCGGAACTTTTAGGTATAAAAAAAGGTGAGAAAGTTTTAGAAATTGGAACTGGGTGTGGATATCAAACTTCGATTCTGTTTTTCTTAGGAGCTAAAGTTTTTAGTATTGAACGTCAAAAAGACCTTCATGTGAAAACAAAAAAAATGCTTGATGAACTAAGATATCGAGCGCATCTTAAATATGGTGATGGCTATAAAGGTTTGCCTACTTATGGACCTTTTGATAAGATAATAGTTACTGCAGGAGCTCCTTTTATCCCTAATCCTTTATTACAACAACTTACTATTGGTGGTCGATTAGTTATTCCCATTGGCGATGGAAAGCAAATTATGACTGTGATCGATCGTGTTGGTGAAACAGAGTTTGAAAAACAAGAACTTGGTGAGTTTGCTTTTGTTCCTATGTTAGAGAAGAAGGTTTAGTACTATTTACTCAATAATAAGCAATGTGATATTTGATGACTCATTACTTATTATTTTGGCGTATTTCCTTTTTAGGTGAAACTATTTCCAATAAAACATTAGAAATAGTTTCACCTAAAAAAAGAGTAATAGACTTTAATTGTGACATTTTTCCCTCTACGGGTAACAGTTATAAATATTCCAACGATTACTTTTTTAAGTGTTGTTTTTAAGGAAGGGGTTTTCATTACTTTGCACTAGGATCTGCTGGTAAATATTCTATAGACAGAACAGATTGTAATCACCCATTTGATCGTTGAAGCTAAGAATACAAGTAACATCACATTAATAACAGATGCAGTAAACCTTTTCCAAAATACTACATACTTAAAACTCTCAATCAATTATTGAATTCAGAGTATATCAAGATTAAAATGGATTAGGACATGAATGTCCTTTTTTTAAGAAGCTAATTTTATTTTTCCAAATAGGATAAAAAGTGATTCTAATTTGGTACTTGTTGGGCGTGAAAGAGCCTGAAGCGACTTCGATATTACCTTCGTTTGAAACGTAAGTTTTATATTCTCCCATTTTCGAAATAGGAATAAATGTATAATCAATTCCAATCCTGAAATGAAATTTGCTGTTTTTTTCTTCTAACAAATCTATTCCTAAAGTTAATTCTGGGTAAATTAACCAAGATGTTTTAAATCTTGATATGTATTTATTGGTGCCCGCGAAACCTGTTTTTTCTTGAAATAAATTTGCAGAAGATAATGCTATTCCTAGTTTAAAAAACATAAAAGAATAATTAGGAATAGGATAATGAATACTAGCAGGAATGGATAAGTGTAAGAAATGAAATTGTCCGTTTTTTTGACTTTCCCCGTAATGAAAATGGTATTGTTGGTATTTTAACTCTGTACCAATGTGGGTGTCATATGCTTTTCCAAATCTCTTCCAATAGTCAAAACCGCCACCTATTCCGTATTCAGCATGAGGGTCATCTTTATCATCCTCAAAAACATGCCCGTCTCCACCAGTTGGTAGTATAGGAGTGAAACTAATTCCGAGCATTCCGTTTTTAGGTGCCTTATTGCTAAAGCCAAAACAAAAATTACTTCCCATTAATAAAATTATTCCAAATAATATAGTGATTGATTTATTCAAGTATTTATAATGCGATGTTTAGTTTTTTAGGATGTTTTACTTCAAATTCAAAAAAGGTAGATTGTTTAGTGTTTGCAGGGATTTCTAAATTCCATTCAAGTATTCCTGTTTCTTCATTAATTTTTAAACCTTTACCTAGTTTGTAATCTACTTTTATTTTATTGTTTTTAGAAATTGGAACTTGGTCAAGAACCTCAATTGAAATTGCTTTGTTTCGATTGTTCTTAACTGTTATTTGATATCCTCGTTTTTTTACAGCTCCTAAAATAGTTGAATTATTCATGCATTTTTCTTCTTGCTTAACACGATCAACTAAAATACTTTGATCCTTTCCTAAAGAAATAGCAAAGGTGTCTTCCATTATTTTAGGGTTTAAAAATGACTTACCTACAAAAGTTTCATCAAAGTAAATATGATACTTACCTGGAATTAACGGCATTTTTTCTAACTGTGTAACTTCGGCTACTAAGAAAACATCGTTGTTTACTTTAGGAATAGAATAGTAATGGAAGGTTGCAGGTAAATCTCTTTTTAAAAGAGTTACTCTTTTTTCTCCCGATCCAGTATTGAGGGAGAATAATTGTGGTACTTGAAACGAACTGAAAGTTAAATTCTGAGTTTGGACTACTTTGCGTTTTTGGTAACGGCCTATTTGTGTCTCTTTATCATCAGAGGATTTATTTAAAGAACCAACTATTTCTTCAGATTCATAATTATCTAATCTCAGATTTGAATTAAAATAGGATAATGATTGTTGGTTTAGTCTCCATGGGTTTAAGTGTGGTTTATTTCCATTTAAAACAGGATTTCCGGTAGCAATTGTCAATTCAATACCATCCCAATTAACCGCCGTGTTTTGGAAAACCATTGCGTTGTATTCAAAATTAATTGGTAAATCAATATTTGAAGCTCTCATGTTATAAAGTGGTTGCCATCCGCATTTGTAAACATGGTAAGAAATGTTAAGTTTTGATTTTGTGTTTTTACCCGATTGAACCAATATTTCGATTTCGCCTGTTTTGGATGACTTTACTTTTTGCAATTCGTTTTGTTGCTTAGCTAATTTATTACGAACATCTTGAAACTTGCCCAATTGATGTTTGTTGTCTGTTATTTTTTTTATCAATTCTGGGAGCTTTGATTTATAGTAAAATACAAAATCTTTTACATCATCCACATCCAATGTGGAATTTCCTTTAATGGATTGATTAACTAAAATTAAATCATATTCTACTTGTAAATATTCCAATTGATCTTTAATGTTTAATACATCTAAATCTATTTGCCTAATAGATGATTTAAGTTGTTTTAATTTAGGCTCATCTTTTGTCTCTTTCAGGTAATTGATGGTGAATTTTACATCAAGGATTTTAACTCCTGGGATTTTGGCTTGAATTGTATTGTTATTTATATAAGGTGAAATTCCCGATATTTTAATCGTATCGATTCCTTGTTTAATTTGAATGTTTTGGCTTCTTTTTATTTCTGCTCCCTGAGAGAAAACCTTAACAGCGCTGATTTTTGGGGTTATTTGAGCAAAAATTCCAATTGAAAGTAACTGAAGAAGTAAAATAAGGTTTATTTTAAAGTTCATTTTGTGAGAGTTTGAAGCACTAAATTTAATGATGATCTACCTTTGAATACGTACTTGTTGATGGAATCTTGGTTATTTGTTGAAAACTTTTGGATTTAGTAATTAGATTTGTCGAGGAACACCACTTTTAAGTATATTATGGCAGAAATAAGGCCTTTGATTTTAGTAGTCAACGATGATGGAATTACTGCTCCAGGAATCAGAGCGTTAATTTCCTTTGTTAAAGAATTTGGAGATATTATTGTTATTGCACCAGATAAAGCTATGAGCGGAATGGGGCATGCAATTACAATTAATGCTACTCTACGTTTGAATAAATTAAATAGTGATTTAGGAATTGAAGAGTATAGCTGTTCAGGAACTCCTGTGGATTGTGTAAAATTTGGAACAAAAGTTGTTGCTGCAGATCGTAAGATTGATTTAGTGGTAAGTGGGATAAATCATGGGACGAACTCATCGATTAATGTTATTTATTCTGGTACTATGTCGGCTGCTGTTGAGGGTTCGGTTGAAGGTATTCCTAGTGTTGGTTTTTCTTTAGATAATCACGCTTTAGATGCCGATTTTACAGCTTGTGAGAGTTATGTGAAAGCTATTGTTCGAAAAATGTTAGACGATTCTATTGGAAAAGGATTTTCATTAAATGTAAATTTCCCCAATGTTCCTAAAGAAGAAATGAAAGGATTGAAGGTTTGTCGACAAGCAAAAGCATATTGGGAGGAGGCTTTTGATGAACGAAAAGATCCTTCTGGGGGAAGTTATTATTGGTTGACAGGCGAGTTTAAGTATCAAGATAGTGGAGAAGATACTGATATTTGGGCACTGAGAAATAATTATGTTTCAGTGGTGCCTACTAAATTTGATTTGACAGATTATGATGCTGTTAAAACGTTAAATAGTTGGAATGAAAATAAGTAAAGAGCAAAAGAAGGAAAGGCTGGTTGGAGTCCTTGTAGGAACTGTACTTCCTGTTGTGACGCTTTTAATTGCAAATTATGTGTTGTTACAATACTATCCGATTACGATTGATGAATTTGGATTAATACGTGTTCAAAGAGATTATAGTGCTTTTTTATGGGAGAATATTGCCGAAGCTGGTAAGTACGCAGTCTTCTTTTGTTTATCTATAAATATGCCTTTGGTAATGCTTTTATCTCAAAGGAAGTTGTTATTTATGGCCAATGGAGTTGTAATTCCTACGGTGCTTTATTCTGTTGTATTAGTTTTTTTAAGGATCTTATTATGAGATATTATATTGTTGCAGGAGAAGCGTCAGGCGACCTTCACGGAAGTAATTTAATGAAGGAATTAAAAACGCAAGATTCAGCTGCTGAATTTAGATTTTTTGGAGGTGATAAAATGAAAGCGGTTGGTGGTACTTTAGTAAACCATTATCGAGATACTGCCTTTATGGGATTTGTACCAGTAATCTTAAATCTGAGGACAATTTTAAGGAATATTAAAAACTGTCAGCAAGATGTTTTGGCATTTAATCCTGACGTGTTGATTTTGATTGATTATCCCGGGTTTAATTTAAAAATTGCAAAATTTGCCTTCGAAAAAGGATTGCAGGTTCATTATTATATTTCACCTAAAATTTGGGCTTGGAAAGAATCAAGAATCAAACAAATTAAGGCTTACGTTCATAAGATGATTACTATTTTACCTTTTGAAACTGACTTTTACAAAAAGCATAACATGGAGGTTGATTATGTTGGAAATCCTCTTTTTGATCAAATTTCTATTTTTAAAGAGACATCCGAAAAAATTCAATCCGAAAAACCAATTATTGCCTTACTTCCTGGAAGTAGAAAAATGGAATTAGAGAATATGCTCCCAACGATGGCTAAGGCTGCCAAGTTAATGGAGGACGATTATGATATTTATATTGGAGGAACTTCAGATTTCACACAAGAGTTTTATGAATCATTTTTAGATGGGTTAAAAGTTAATTTTGTGTTTGAAGAGACATATAAATTGTTAAACTCTTCCAAATTAGCAATGGTCACAAGTGGTACTGCAACTTTGGAAACTGCTATTTTTAAGGTTCCACAAGTTATCGTTTATAAGGGGCCGCCAATTGTTGTAGCGCTTGCTAAACGATTTATTAAAGTTGATTTTATTGGATTGGCAAATCTTACTGTTGGAAGAGAAATTGTACGAGAATTAATTCAGCAAGATTTTACACCTGAAAATATTCAATCAGAATTAAAAAAGTTTGAAACAACTGAAGGTGCGGCTATTATTGATAAGGATTATAATGAGTTGTTATCAATGATTGGAGGAGAGGGCGCAAGTAAAAAAGCTGCGAGAATAATCATAGAATCGATTAGTAAATAATTGATTCCTCTAAGCGAATATATCACAAAAAGGTTTGTATGTTTCGGAATAATCTTATTCTTCGCTTTACAAGTTAAGGGGGATAATTTATTGATTTCAATTTTAGGAGAGAAGACAATTAATAGTTTATCAGTTAAGATAACCCGCGGTGCGTATTCAATAAAAAAAAATAGTTCAATTTATAATTTGAATAAAGGAGATCGATTAAAGATTAGAAGTGGGCTCATTGTTTCATTAAACGATTCTGTTGGGTTTGAAGCTTCAGGTTTTGAGTTGATTGGGCATGAGTATGTGAATCATTTTGAGATATTAACAGCCGATGGACATACTTATAAGTATGATGATAACCTTCTGGTTAGCATGTTGACTGGAGAGGTGCAATTAATGAATAGGGTTGATTTGGATCATTATGTAGCTGGAGTTGTAGAAGGAGAAGCTGGATATGGTTTGCCTTTGGAGTATTATAAATTGCAAGCAATCCTATGCAGAACTTATGGTTTAAAGAACATCAACAGGCATAAGTCTCAAGGGTATAATTTATGTGACAAGGTGCATTGTCAGGTTTATCATAATAAGTGTAAAAAGAATGATATTATTAAAGCTACCGCAGCAACCAGTGGTTTGGTAGTTGTTGATCATGATTTAAACTTAATTAATACAACGTTCCATTCTAATTGTGGTGGGCAGACTTGTAATTCTGAAGATGTATGGGTTCGTCCTGTTAGTTACTTGAGGTCTATCAAGGATTCTTTTTGTTTAGGAGAGCCACATTCGGTTTGGAAAAAAAAGATAAATAAAGAGGATTTTAAAACAGTTTTTTCAAAAAACAACCCAATAGATTCTTTAGAGTTCGATTCTGTATTGAATATTTGCCAGGATACAGCTCGATTTCCGCATAAAAAGATAATTTCAACTAAATTAACACGAGTTAGGAGCGAGTTAGGTTTAAGGTCTACCTTTTTCTCCATTGAGCCAGATAGTAACCAATTATTATTGTTTGGTAAAGGTTTTGGCCACGGAGTAGGACTTTGTCAGGAGGGAGGAATAGTTATGGCAAGAAAGGAATACAGTTATGTAGATATTTTAAAATTCTATTATAACTCAGTTTTTATTGTCAACCAACGCGCGATTCTCTTTTTCAAGGAGTAATAAATGAAATGGAATCAGTTTCCAGCGCTAAGAGTTTTAATCTTTTACTTATTGTTTTATTTCCTTTTCAGTTATGTTCACTGGATTGGATCGGTAATTGGTGTTTTAGCGTTGCTATTTTTATGGTTGCTAAAAATAATTCAAGTTAAAGTGTGTTTTTTATTAATCGTTTTCCAATTTTTAATAATGGGAAGGCTTTCAATAGACGAATCTGTAAAGCTTCCAGATAATCATTATTTAGTAGAACGAGTATTAAAGGATAATGAAACAAAGACCACTTTAATTGCTAAGAATGCGCTTTTTAAGTATTTAATTTCCATAAAAAAGAAGGATTATAATTCTTCTTTTTTCCTGAAAGGGGATGTTGTTTGGTGCGACGTGAAAGGTAAGTCGATTATGAATCCAAAGGATTTAAATGGGTTTATTTATAAAGATTATTTAAATGAATTGAGGGTCGATTCTGTGATTTACGCAATGAGCACTCCTTTACTTGTATTTAGAGATTTAAAATCTATCCAGTTTGCGGCTGCAAGATTAAAGCGGTTTTTCATATCTAAATACAAAGGAATTAATGAAGTAAGCCAAGAAACTCGAGGTGTTTTGATTGCGCTATTCTTTGGTGATAAATCATTTTTAGATTTTGATCACAAAACACTTTTTAAAGATGCAGGAGTAGTTCACGTTCTAGCCATTTCAGGTTTGCATGTTGGTATATTATACGTTTCATTGGCATTTGTTTTTGGGAAATTATTGAGATTTAAAAAGTGGAGTCGATTTGCCTTTGTGTCAGGGATTTTAATATTCTATGCTTTTCTTACCGGCTTGTCGCCTTCAGTTTCAAGAGCAACGCTAATGTTTGTGTTGCTCTACTTCGGGAAATCTATAAATAGTAAACCTACTTCGTTGAATATTGTTTTTACAACAGGACTTATGATGTTGTTTTATGAACCAGAAGTACTATATGATATTGGTTTTCAATTGTCCTATTCAGCGGTTATAGGAATTTTAATTGTGAGCCAATATTCATTTTTGAATGTCCGGCATAAAAATCAATACATAGAAGGTATATTTGGTTTGATGAAAGTGAATTTTGCAGCTTTTATTTTTACGGCTCCAATAATCGTCTTTTATTTTCATACCATAAACTTCACCAGTCTTTGGGCTAGCTTTATTGTTGTACCAATTATTACAGTTGTAATGTACATGGGTGTATTCTCAATGGGTGTATTTTGGATACCTGCGCTTTTTTTGTTTATAATAAAATGCCTTGATGTTTTATTAGTTTTTTCAACTTTTGTACTGAAATTCATTGTCAACCATATTTTACTTCGAGAAGTTGCCGTTGTGGATTTAACGTTGTTATTCGTCTCTTTAAGTTTAGTTGTTGTTCTTTTTTTTGGGCAATGGAGGATGTTAATTATTCCATGTGCGCTAATGCTTAGTAGCTTTTTTTTTCAGGATAGTAAAAAATTAAGATTTTTAAATAAAAAGGATGTTTTTCAAGTTAAATTTGATGAAAAGGTGATTGATTTAGAATTGAATGAATGCTTTGTTTTGGATGGTTTGATTAGAGTTTGTAAGATGAAAGACGATGAGGTTCTATTTCATCGATTAACGGGCAGTGTTGACTTGACTATTGAGGATACAGGATTGTTTACAGAAGAAAATGATAGTGTCTTTGTCAATTTTAATATTGATAATTATAAGACTTTAACTTTAGAGTTTTAGCTAAAGAATTCATACATTTAAAACGTGTTAATAAAAATAGGAACTATACTTTTTTTGTATGGAATTACATTTTCAGCTTGTACAAGTGATTCTTCCGGTTTCGGAGACAAGAACTTATTAAATGGTGAACAAAAACAATCTGACAACACAATTTTTGACTTATCAACAGATCTTGCCGATGATATCGCCGCTTACAAGGCGGTAGTTAATATTATTAGAGAAACAGGTTTAGCTCAAAACTTTGTTGTTTTACCTGGAGATGTTGCTAATGTTAAATCCTATATTGAAAATAATGAGAGAATTCTTGAGTATAATCCAAACTTTATGGAGAAGCTTCAGGAAGACTCTAATTGGCATGGAATATCTGTTTTAGCACGACAAATTGGTCATCACTTATCAAATTATGAACTAGCAGGAGAACAAGCTGGTATTGATGAAGAGATAGAGGCAGATAAATGTACCGGGTTTGTTCTTTTTCAAATGGGAGCAAGTTTGGATGAAGCTATTCATGCTTTGGAAATTGTAATGAAGGAAGATTCTATTGGGAAAAGTGTTTCTCGAAACTCTCGACTAGTATCCTTAACTAGAGGGTGGAACAATTCTAAGCTATTAATGAGTGATGCAGCTATCGAAGAGATAGTCGTTGTTGATTCTATTCTTAAAGATGAATCAGTTGATCTTAAAGCTCTTAATATATCAAATACTATTGAAGCCCCAGCTTATTTATATAAAGTTTTTTTAGCAATTGATAAAAAAATGTATTTTGTTGACTATGAAGGAGTTATTTCTAAAGAAGTAGAGGGAGGACAGCATCCTGTAGGCTTTAAGAAAGATAGTGATAAGCCAAGATTCGACTGGATTTTTGTTAAAGAAGGTAATTCTTATGGGGTTGATTCAGAAGGTCGATTATGGGCTTTTTCAACTGATGGTGAATTTCATATTGTAGGTCAGGCAGTTAAAGTTGTTGAGTAAATTTCAGATTTTTTTTCTAAATTAAGTGCTAAGCATTTTTAATGTGATCAGTCCATTCTAAGTTTTTAAATAAAAAGTGTAACAAAACGACGTCCTTTGGTTATAAGTTTAAGGCTTTAATTTATTGAGGTTTTCTTTATCTTTGCATTATGAGGGTTTTTTTATCAGTTTTTATGCTATTTTTCTCTTTTAGTTTGTTCAGTCAAACTACTTGTAATTCCGCTCAGTTTATAAGAGAAGTAAGTGTTTCAGAATCCAATTCTTCAAACGTTAATTGGTATAAGTTTAGAGCAAAAGGAAACATATTAGACTTTACAGGGAATTTAAAATCAGACAGTTTATTCGAATACGAAATTTTCCCATTTACTAGTTGTAATCAAATTATTAATGGGCATACAATTCCAGTTCGAAGTGTTAAAAAAGGAGTTGCTTTACTCACTGAAGAGCTTTGGGAAAGAGTGGTAGAAGAAGGTGTTTGTATTTGTGGAACTTGTTTAAGTAACATAAAGAGTGACAATAAAAAAGCTCTAAAGGTTAAACAAGGTGAATTCTATTTATTAAAAGTTTACGGTGGTATAACAGCATTTGAGTTTAATCTCACCTATTCTGATATTGACTCTTTAAATCCAATTCAATTTTCATTGGATAGCCTTTCTATAAATGAAGTTGAAGTTGGAATGGTTTATCAATTGAAAGAAATATTCTTCATTCCTGCAACGGCTCAGTACTTACCAAAGTCTATCAAGGAATTAGAACGATTAAAGCAGTTTTTATTAAATCACGAAGTGCTAAAGGTACAAGTTCGCGGTCATGTTAATGGTCCTGCACAAACGAAACCTGAGTTTTATCAAGAGCTATCGGACGCAAGAGCTAAGGCTATTAAACAATTTTTGGTTGGTAATGGAGTCGGAGAGGAAAGGGTTGATGAAAAGGGAATGTCTAATTTTCAAATGCGCTATTCATCACCCAAAACGGCTTTTGAAGCAGGTGAAAACAGAAGGGTAGAAATTATAATAACGGCTATTTAATGAGATCTGTTATAGTTTTTATGTTATGCTTCTTAAGTTTTTTTGTTAATGCACAGCATTCATGTGAAAAGGCTATTGAACTAAGAGTAGATAGCTTAGCTTTAGTGACCGATTTTGGGGATATTACTTATTTTAAAATAAAAAAGGATTTTATTTACCAGTCATTTAATGTCTCTGGGAACTACGAAAAAGTTGTCGTAAATCCATCTGAATGTGGCTTGAAGATAAAAGAGATTAAGATTGGGTCAAATGGAATTACAAGTATTTCAGATGAGTTAATTGATGCAGGTTATTGCTCATGTGCAACTTGTTTAAAACGTAATTCAGAGGTGAATTTAAATAATGATTCGTTAGTGTTTGTGAAGTTTATTGGTGCTCAATCAATAAAACTAGAATTAAATAAAGCCATTCCGAAACAGAAAAAGAAATGGTTTGAAAGAGAATTGGTTAAAGGTGATAAAATTAGACTGAAAAACATTCTCTTTGTTGGTGGCGAAGCGAGGTTTAGAGCTGTTAGCTATAAAGACCTCAATCAATTGTTGGCAGTGATGAATGCTTATCCGAACTTGAAAATCTTAGTAGAAGGGCATGTTAATAGTCCTGGGAAAAGAAATACTAATACGAACCAAGTTTTAAGCACACAAAGAGCAGAAGCTGTTGTAAAGTACCTTATTAAGAAGGGTATACGCGAAAGCCGGCTTAGTTTTATTGGTTTTGGAAATACAAAAATGATTTATCCGAATACGAAGTTGGAATACGAAATGCAATTTAATAGAAGGGTTGAAATTCTAGTTCAGTAATGGGAAAAGGTAAAAAATATTATATCATTTATAAGCCAAAAGGATGCTTATCCCAGTTTTCGAAGGAACATGGAAAACGGGCTTTAGGAGATGTTTTTGATTTACCTACGGATGTTTATCCTGTGGGTAGGTTAGATGAAGATTCGGAAGGGTTGTTGTTGATTTCTAATGATAAATCAATTAATTCAAAGTTATTAAATCCATTAAACGGTCATTGGCGTACTTATTGGGTTCAGGTGTCTGGTCAGATTCATAAATCGGCTATAAAAGCCTTGGTGAATGGTGTTGATATCGTAGTAAAAGGAAAAATTCATTCTACACTTCCTGCTAGAGTCAAAAAAGGAAATCCGCCTAAGAATATATTACCACTAAATGTTTCTGAAAAAGAAACCTCGTGGGTGAAAATTTCCCTTTGTGAGGGAAAATATCGTCAGGTAAGAAAAATGACAGCTAAGGTTGGTTTTCCAACATTACGTTTGGTTAGAACTCACATTGAGGAATTAGAACTTGGAGAACTTAAGCCTAGCGAGTTTAAATCACTAGATAAGAAAGCGTTGTTTCATAAATTAAAATTATCAGTCGATTAACGGTTATAAAAAGGAAACTGTACAAAACAAAATAGTTATTTGAATCATTTTGTTTTAGCTCGATATTATATTGAATATATGGGAGAGTAAGTATATCAACATTTTTCATGCGTACTTTTATTAGTTCGTACTAAAGCACCTTTACAAAAACTAAGTTTGTTTAATGGTGAATAATTTTTCCCCTCTAAATTATCTATTGAGATTAGGAAGGATATCTGCTCTGGTGATTATAGTGAAATGAAATATTTTAAAAAGGTTATGGTTGGCAAAAACAGATATATTAGTTAAAGAAAGGTAAAGTACTTCAATTACTTTTATCGTGATTATGTTGACTTAGTCAAGGCTTAGTTTAACTTCTTTTGGGTTTTCTTTTTTATATTTAAATTTTTTAAAGATTATTCGTATTATTTAAAATTATCAAATCAATGACACCACTTAATAAAGATACAATTGACAAGATTTTAGAGCTTACTGGCGGAGATGATTCCATTTTAGTTGAATTATTTGAATCTTTCTTGGCAGACGCTAAAGAGTTGTCCGAGCGGATAAAGAAATCGGCTGCATCTTCTGATTGGGAGCAGCTTATGTTTGATGTGCATACTTTAAAAGGATTGTGCGGAACAATTGGTGCAATACCTTTATACGAAGTGTGTAAAGTTTTAAATGACGATTTGAAAAGTGGCAATATGTCTACTTCAATTGATTTGGCAAATGAAACTATATTGAAATATGAAGATTTATTTGAACATATTACATCTAATTATAAAGTATAATGAAGCATAAGGTCTTTTTAATTGAAGATAATCCAACCGAAGGTTTTTTGTTGAGATTAGCACTGAGTAATATTAAAAACATTGAAATGACGCACTTTAAAACAGGTGGGGAATTGATGGCGAGTATAGATGAAAAGCCGAGTATAGCAATTGTCGACCTTAATTTGCCTGATATAAACGGGTTAGATTTAATAAAGGAGATTAAGAAGAAACATAATTCTATAAAGATAATTGTAGTTTCAGCACAGAGAGATATTGATGTTATAGCAGTAGTGCAGGCTGAAGGGACACCATATTATTTGGTTAAAAGTGATAGTGTTTTGAAAAATTTAAAATCAATAGTTCAAGATTTTTTATTGACCATTGAAAGAAAGGATTAATTTATAGCTTTGCATACGCTCAATTATACAATTTTAAAAATAAAATATTTATTGAGAACGGTTTGTCTCACCCGGGCGTTTATTCAATGTGCCAAGGTTCGAATGGGAAGCTTTGGATTGGGTTGGATGGTGAATATAGCGAGTAGAATGAAGAGTAATAGTTAGCCTAACCGTTTAACCATATCTAAAAACACATTGAGCTATGTGAAGGAATATTTCGAATTTGAGTAAAGGGGAGAGATTCAAGCTAAAAATAGAGGAAAGTTAGAGATGTATTTTATAAATTCATTATTGCCTGAGTTCACCGAGGATGTGATTAAAGCAACTGCATCAAGCTCATTTTATGAGGCATAGAAAAGCCCCTGATTGTATCATCAGAGGCTTAGTATAATTATTAATCCTAGTGATTAGTTAGGTAGCTAGCAACACCAGCAGCATCTGCTTTCATTGCATCTTCACCTTCTTTCCAATTAGCTGGACAAACCTCACCGTTTTCTTCAAAGAAATTTAATGCATCAACCATTCTTAAGGCTTCATCAACTGATCTTCCTAATGGTAAGTCATTTACAACTTGATGACGTACAGTACCTTCTTTATCAATTAAGAATAATCCTCTGTAAGCAACAGGAGCTCCACTAAAAGCGGCATTCCCTTCTTCGTCTACATCATACTCACCTGCTAAAACATCATAGTTCTCAGCAATAGTTTTTGATAAATCAGCAACTAATGGGTAAGTAACACCTTCTATTCCACCTTTATTTTTTGATGTGTTTAACCAAGCCATGTGCGAGAATTTTGAATCAATTGAACATCCAACAACAGCTGTGTTTTTTGATTCAAATTCAGCTAATCTTGCTTGAAAAGCATGTAATTCAGTTGGGCAAACAAATGTGAAATCTAATGGGTAAAAGAATAAAACTACGTTTTTTCCTTTGTATTGGTCTAAAGAGAAATTTTCTGCGAATTCTCCTCCGTTAATTACCGCGTCTGCGCTAAATGATGGAGCTTTTTTTCCTACTAAAACAGCCATGTTTATTTTTATTTTTAGTTTATAAAATTATATTACAATTATACAACATACTCGAGGGATATGAAGTGGTTTATTAATAGAGTTTGATTATTGCACCATTAATGTTAGTCGATCACAAAAGTAAAAGTGAGGTGCTTGCTGCAATTCCAAACCCTATAATAATTGAAACGAATTTGGAAAGATTAAAACCATGATTTTCACTAATTTCAAAAAGTATTGTAGTTGATATATATAAAAATATTCCAATTACAATAGCCATAAAGTATTGATGGTAAGTTTGAAAAAACATTATTTCTTCAGAGAGCAAAAGTCCTAAAGGAGCCATCAAAGAGAATAAGCCGAGGATTAAAAATGATTTTAATTTTTTACCAATATAATGGTTTAACATGCTCCCGAAAACGATAGCCACAGGTAGCTTATGCAATATTAATCCAGTGAAAAAGTAATCGTGAAAATGTTCATCTCCACCATGGTGTGCGTGCCCTTCTGCTAAGGGAGTAGCTTCAAATAATGCATGTAAAAATAAACCTATAAGTGCTGTTGATTTTATTTTTTCGTTGTGGCTTTTATGATAATGCCCGTGGTCAATTCCTTGGGTCATAAATTCAAGTACAAGCTGAATTGAAAACCCAATCAGTACAAATAATCCATAGGATGGTTTATAGTCATGAAATAATTCGGGTAAGAAGTGTAGAATTGTAAGTCCAAACAGAAATGCGCCCGAAAATGAAAGTAAAATTTTTAAAGATCTTTCTTTGTTAAGGTTTACAAAAAGGAATACACAACCTGATAAAAAGGTGATTCCAAAAAGAAGAATTTGTGTTACTATACTATCCAATTTTTTCTGCTATTATAATCAGTCGATCTGAATTATTGTTAAATATATTCAAGTCGTAGTTTCCAAAGGTATGGGTAATTTTTAAATTGGCTTGTGATAAGTAATTATTAAAATCATTTAAACTAAGAAGTTTTACTGATTCTTGAAACGAATAGGACTTTCCTTTGTCTTCAAATTGAATTGTTTTAATCACTTGGTTGTTTTTAATTTCTTTTGAGATATTAAACTCTATATTATCAATAAGCTTTTTTTCAAAAGAAATTAAAGTCTCGATAACCTTTTCTCTATTCAAAAAGTCAATTACAAGTTTCCCTCCTGTTTTTAAGTTTTTGGCAGAAGCCTTTAAGGCGTTTAGTTCATCGCGTTTACTTTTAAAATAACCAAAACTAGTAAAGAGGTTAAATGCATAGTTGAAGTGATTAGTCCTGAAAAGTTGTCTCATGTCATGTACGTAAAACGACAACCCTTCTTTGGCAGATTTATCTGCTTCTTCAATACTCTGAGCAGAAAGATCATAACCAACAACATTAAATCCTTTTTTATTGAGATAAATGGAATGTCTTCCTTTCCCACATGCAATGTCTACAAACTTGTCTGTTTTATTCGGCTTTAGAAAGTCTAGAAGATTATTAATGAATCGTTCAGCTTCATTATGATTTCTATTTTTATACAGTGTGTGATAGTAGGGAGTGTCAAACCAACTTGCGAACCATTCATTCTTCATATTGTAAAGATAATATTCAATTCTTTGACTTGTATCTATTCTTTTGTAGAATATCTATTAGTGCTGATTGAAAAATAAATATGATTTAAAGTGCGATAATTGAAACCAATGATAGGACGTAGACGTTATAAGTCAAGATAATTAGTTTTTATTTTGAATTAAAAACTCTAATTTTACTTTTAATGTCGTTTAAAGATTTGGACATATATAGCTTTTACCAAAAAATGGAGCATGATGATATTATGCTGTCGTTTAAAGGCGATGTTACGTCTGAAATGTTAACTTCTATGCTTCAAATTATGGAGACTAAATTGGAAAATTTAGGAGAAGGTAGTAAAGTAAAGCGTAAAGTATATAATGTTTTGGTAGAGTGTCTGCAAAACTTATACCATCATAGAGATGAAATGAAACGTGCAGGTATTGATGAAGAAAGCGCAGCAATCTTTATGATTGGAAGAACGGAAGATTCATACAATATTGTTACAGGAAATTACATAGTTACAAATCGAGTTGAAAGATTGAAATCTAGAATTGACCAGGTTAATTCCTTGGATGTAGATGGTTTGAAAACACTCTATAAAGAAGTGTTAAATAACGACGAGAGGAGTGATAGAGGTGGAGGGGGTTTAGGTATTATTGATATTGCCAGGAAGAGTAAACAGAAATTAGTTTACGATTTTATGGAAGTAGACGACAAGTATTCATTTTTTAGTTTGTACATTAAAATTCCTCAAAATAAATAATAGCATTATGGGAAAGATTTCTATAGATGGAACTTCAAAAACGCCAACAGTATTATTTGATTCTGAAAACGGTGTTATGGAGCTCAAGGGAAGATCTATACCGGAGAACAGTATTGAGTTTTATAAACCAATTGTTGAATCATTAGATGATTATGCAAAAGGCCCCAAGGATAAAACAAAGGTTGAAATCCAATTAGAGTATTTCAATACTTCATCGTCAAAATGTATTCTTGATTTATTTAAGAAACTAGAAGCTATTCATAAAGGTGGAAATGAAGTTGCTATAAATTGGTATTACGAAGAAGATGATGAAGATATGTTAGAGGCTGGTGAAGATTATCAAGCGATCATAAAAGTTCCTTTTACCATGATTGAAGTTGAAGAGGAATAGTTGATTTAAAAAGATAAGAAAAGGGCGGATTTTAATTCGCCCTTTTCTTATGTCAATTTTTCTAAAACATATTGTGCTGTTAAGGAGTCTTTTGCAGTGCCTATTTTTTCAGGTGTTCCAGCATAATTGAGCTTTCCGCCATATTTTCCACCGCCCGGTCCTAGGTCAATAATCCAACTCGCGCATTTCATTATTTCAGGATTATGCTCAATAACAATGAGTGAATGACCTTGGTCTATCAAAGCATAAAATGAATTAAGTAACAAGTTGATATCATAAAAGTGCAGTCCTGTAGTTGGCTCATCAAATACAAATAATGTTTTGTCACTATTATTCCCTTTTATAAGGAAGTAGGCCAGTTTAACTCTTTGGGCTTCACCACCAGAAAGTGTGCTAGAGGATTGACCAAGTTTTATATATCCTAAGCCGACCTTTTGTAGAGGTATTAATTTGCTAACCAGTTTACCTTCTAAACTAGTTTTCCTATTTGGATCGGCGAATTGTTTAAAGAAAGTTAAAGCTTCTTCAATTGATAGGTTGAGGATGTCAAAAATATTTTTCCCATTGAACTCAACTTCTAAAACTTCTTCCTTGTACCTTTTACCTTTACATTCTTCACATTTCAATTTAAGATCGGCCATGAATTGCATTTCAATCGTAATGTGACCTTCTCCTTGGCACTTTTCACAACGTCCATTTGGCACGTTTAAAGAGAAGTGAGAAGGCTTATAGCCTCTTAGTTTTGCCATTGGCAGTTTGGTGAAAATATTCCTTATTTCATCAAAGGCTTTTACATAGGTTGCCGGATTAGATCGAGATGATTTTCCAATAGGATTTTGATCAACATATTCAATGTTTTCAATCCAGTTTAAATCTCCAGATAATCTATTACTTTCACCACCGTTTAACAAGGTTTTCACCTCTGGAATTAGTTCGTTTTTAACTAAACTAGATTTACCAGATCCGCTAACCCCTGTTATAACAGTTAAACCTCCTAAAGCAATTTGAACACTTGGTATATCAAGATTATTAGAATAAGAGTTTTTTAATTCTAAATATTTTTTTG
>CAJJCC010000045.1 GCA_905182585.1 uncultured Flavobacteriales bacterium | reverse complement strand
TTCCAATTTCATGAAAGCATTAAGAGCTTCATTTACAAAAAAATCATAACTTTTATAAAAGAAATAAGCCCTCAATCTAGGCAAGGCCTCAGTTGCTAATTTATCAGCTTCAAGTAGTGACAATGCTTTTTGTTGACCTTTTTGAAGAATGAAAATTGCTTTTCGTTCATAGTCCGTACTTTTATTTTCAAACTTTTCAGCTTCATTCTTGGCGTGAATCGACAAGGCTTTGATTTCTGCTATAACTTCCAGACTTTTTTTAAGCTCAGCTTTTAAGTCGCTAATACTTTCTTCCGTAAGATTTATAGGTTCCTCCAAATGATTTAAAATACTATTGGTTTCCGCTTGTCCTATTTTGAAAAGTCTTGTAAAGAAGTTCATGAGAATAGAGATTAACCCTTTGACAACTCAATAAGTCTATTCCCGTATTCAGATAACAGTAACGTAAGTGAATTAATTGACCCTTCTAATTCATTTTGATCAAGGTTTTCAATTTGCAATGTGTCTCTAAAAATGATTTTTTCTCCAGTCTCATCAAGAACAAATGCACCATGAACAATGTCTCTGTTTTTTTGAAGTAACTCACGAAACATTTCATTGCTTCCTGATTTTGTTTCAAAAATATATTGTTCGATGATTAAAATAGGCTCAGCGCATCCAACTACTAGGTTTTTGATTCCTAAATTTTCGTTGTCAATTACGAAAACTTGGTCCTCAATATTTTCATGAGTGACTGTGTGTCCTAGTTCAATAATATAGTTTTTGATTTTTTGAAAATTATCACTCATCTTTAGTTGTTGTTATTTGCAGTCTCTAATTTATTGTTTTCTAATTTATTTCAATTGGTTTTTATAGGTTTATTTCAACTTTTTTTCGACAAATTGTTGAAAAAGCCTTCAAGGTGGGGGAGTATTTTTTATGTTTGCTAATAGAACTATGCAAGTATACATTAATTAATGTATTTTAGCAAATTTAATTAGCTTTAAATACTAAAAATATTAGCTTTATGTCGTTTATAGGAAGGAATATTAAAAAGATTAGAACAACAAAAGGTCTTAGTCAGACTGAGTTTGGGAAGCTTTTTGGGATTACGAGAGGTTCAATAGGTTCTTACGAAGAAGGTAGAGCAGAGCCTAAAATAGAAACCTTGAAAACTATTGCTAATAAATTTAGCATATCGTTAGATGCGATTATTACAGCTGAATTAACGGTAAATCAGTTATCTGGTTTTAATCCTGATAAATTATTAGGCAATAACTCTTTTGCGTCGAGTGAAAACGGATTGCCTTCTGTTTTACCCAAATCCTTAATCGATAAACACGGTGATTTAACACTAATTAGTGGGAACACATTTTTTAAAACGTCCTTAAATTCGAAAGCTGATTTTAGTTTAACTTTTGATGACTCGATTAAATTAGATGGAGTAAGTGCTACTAAAGGAGATGTTCTTTTTTGTAAAAAGGCATACGGGAAATCACCGTTTGGATTTTTACTTTTAAAAGAGGGTAAATTGTATTGGCAAGTACAGGAACCTGACTTTACAGAAGGTGTGTTTTTTAAAGTAGTTGGATTACTTTCTTCCTCCTTTATGATCGAAAATAAAAATCCGCTTCAGCAAAAATTATCTGAGTTAGAATTAAGGATTATTAATCTAGAAGCGAAGTCATAGCAACACTAAAAGTGTTTAGTGCCGTATCTATTTCCTTTTGTGTTATTGTTGGTGAGAAGGATAATCTAAAGCTCGAAAAAGCTTCTTCTTTTGATTGTCCCATAGCTGTGAGTACATGAGAGGGATCTAATGTTTCAGATGTGCATGCAGAACCTAATGAGTAACTGATTTTCCTTGTATGCTTTAAAAGGTTATTGGCTTTTATAGTTGGGAGACATACGTTTAATACATGTTGAGATGTATTCGACTCTGCCTCATTAAATTTGGCGTTAAATTGAACGAATAGAGCTTTGAATTGAGTTTTGATATCTTGCAATATTTTTGTGTTTGATTCTAAGTTTGCAACTGCGATTTCAATTGCTTCTCCTAATCCTACTACACTTGGCGTATTCAAAGTACCTGCTCGCAATTTGTTTTCTTGGTTTCCTCCTGTTATGAGCGACTCAAGTGTGATTCTTGGACTTTTACGGCGAATGTATAAAGCTCCAATTCCTTTTGGTCCATAAAATTTATGCGCAGAAATAGGGAGCACGCCAATTTTACTATCCTGCATATCAATTTCTACTTTTCCTACAGCTTGTGTTCCGTCGCATAAAAAAGGGACATTGTTTTGAAATGCTATTTCGGATAATTCTTTAACATTTTGAATGACTCCAGTTTCATTATTAACCCACATTACAGCGGCTAGTATAGTTGTAGGTTTAATGGCACTTTCAAAAGCTTCTTTTGTAATAATTCCTTCTGAATTAACATCTAAATAGGTTATATCTGCTCCCTTTTTTTCTAGTGATTTAATGGTGTCTAAAACAGCTTTGTGTTCGGTTTTACTTACAATAATGTGATTGCCTTTTTTATGATAAAGGTTGAATATTCCTTTTATTCCTTGATTTATTCCTTCTGTTCCTCCTGAAGTAAAAATGATTTCTGACTCTTCACAATTTATTGCTTTAGCAACCTGTTTACGGGCTCTTTTTATAGCTCCTTTAGTGTACCATCCATGTTGATGCGTTGAGCTGCTAGAGTTTCCAAAATGTTCTGTGAAAAATGGAAGCATCGCTTTTAAAACATCTGGATGTACCGGAGTTGTAGCTGCGTAATCTAAGTAAATAGAATCTTCCATTATTTTAGTTTGTTTTTAAACCAGCTATTGTAATCAATTATTTCTGAGTATAATCGATCTTCCTTGTTATTGTATTCTTTTCCTTGTTTTTTCACTAAATCAAATAGTAAAAAGACTAAACGAACTTCAGCAGTAGAAATTCGTTTATAATAAAGTTTAAAAAAGCGAACTTTTTTCTTGTTTAAAAAATCTATTTAAGATCTTAAGCGGGTAAGATATCTTATTTAATGGGGAAATGCAAGGAGGGTAATTTGTAAAGGGTAGGAAATTATTAGTAAGATGAGAAATACAGGACTATGTGTTTGTGGCTTAATGACGCTTGTTTGACGAAACATAAGCTAGCTAGTACTTTTTTACTGTTGAGTGAATTTAGTGGTTTTCAAGCTGAAATTAAATTAGCTTCAATTAACAATTTAAAAGGTTAAGTCATTAAATATTATGTTTTATTTAACTTAAGATAATTCGCCAATAGCCATTATCTATAGAGGTCTAAGCTAGCTAATGATTTAAGTTTTGCAAAGCTCTTAATTCGTCAAAATAGATAAATAGATGATTTCTACTTAAACAAAGTTAAAAAGCGTCGCTATCAACGACGCTTTTTTTTATTTTTGAGTAAAATCAATCAATATGTCTGACAACAACTGGAAGTACTGCAACGACTATACTAATTATTCAAGATTCGTTTCAAGAGAAGTGAACATTGGAGATGTAGCCGTTGGAGGTAACAATCCAATTCGTATTCAAAGTATGACGACTACCGATACAATGGATACTATTGGGACAGTTGAACAAACGATCAGAATGGTTGAGTCTGGTTGTGAGTACGTAAGAATAACAGCTCCCAGTATAAAAGAGGCTAAAAATTTAGGCGTGATTAAAAAGGAATTGGTTGCAAGAGGGTATAATGTACCCTTGATTGCTGATATTCATTACACTCCTAATGCGGCTGAAGTTGCGGCAAGATTGATTGAAAAGGTGCGTGTTAATCCTGGGAATTACGCAGATAAAAAGAGGTTTCAACAAATAGATTATTCTGAGTCTGATTACAATGCAGAGTTAGATCGAATTCGTGGTAAGTTTACACCACTTGTTAATATATGTAAGGAAAATGGAACGGCCATGAGAATTGGTACAAACCACGGTTCTTTATCGGATAGAATATTAAGTAGGTATGGAGATACACCATTAGGAATGGTGGAATCGGCAATGGAATTTTTACGTATTTGTGAAGATTTAAATTACCATAATTTGATTCTTTCTATGAAGGCAAGTAATCCTAAGGTGATGGTGAACGCTTATCGTTTATTGGTGAATCAGATGATGGAGGCTGGTATGAATTATCCTTTGCATTTAGGAGTTACTGAAGCTGGAGATGGCGAGGATGGAAGAATTAAAAGTGCAGCTGGAATAGGGGCTTTATTAGAGGACGGTTTAGGAGATACAATTAGAGTTTCATTAACTGAAGACCCTGAGCTTGAGGCTCCTATTGCAAAAGCGTTAGCGGATAGATATAGTTTAAGATCTACGGTTGAAAAGTTACCTCAAATAGAGAAAATAACGATTAATCCTTTTGAATATAAAAGAAGGAAAACTACGTCGATTGCAAATATTGGAGGAGCAGAAGTACCTCGTGTAATTGTTGATTTGAGCCATGTTGATGAAATTAAACCGTCGCATTTGTATCCATTTGGATATGTATACAATGTGCAGGATGATAAGTGGACGATTCAAGATGTAGCTGTAGATTATGTTTACATTGGAGAACAATCTATCAATTTTAACATCCCAGGAACATTAGGTGTTATTCAAAATAGAAGTGAATGGGAGGAAAGTAAAGACAGACATTTCCCGATTTATGAATTGGGTGATTATATTGATACAGATAAATTATGTTTTATCGAAGGTAAAACAGAAGAGGTTATTGGAGAAGAGTTTGAATTACCTGTTAATGCGGTGTTAATTTTAACAACTACACACGAGCATGGTATGGCTGACCATCGAAGAGTATTCCATCAATTAATAGACCAAGGGAATATCAATCCTGTTATCGTTAGACGAGGTTATGAAGGCTTAACCCACGAAGACTTTCAATTGTATGCTTCTACTGATTTTGGAGCTTTACTAATTGACGGATTAAGTGACGGAGTTTGGGTAGTGTCAGACTTGCCTGCTCAAAAAGTAATGGCGACTACTTTTGGTTTTTTTCAAGCTACAAGAACACGAATTTCAAAAACAGAATATATTTCTTGTCCGAGTTGTGGACGAACCTTATTTGACCTTCAAGAAACAACGCAGTTAATTCGATCGAGAACTTCCCATCTAAAAGGTTTGAAGATTGGAATAATGGGATGTATTGTAAATGGTCCCGGTGAAATGGCAGATGCTGATTATGGTTATGTTGGATCGGGTGTGGGCAAAATTACACTTTACAAAGGACAAGAGGTTGTGAAAAGAGCATTGCCTTCTGAGCAAGCAGTTGATGAATTAATCAACTTAATCAAAGAACATGGAGATTGGGTTGAGGTTTAAGTAATCTTTAGTAATTGAATTTTTATTCTGAACACCTATCAAGATAAGTGTGTTATGGACGATCTTAATTAACGTTTTCTGGAGTTATATTTTTAATTCAAATGAGTAATTGGTAAGAAGTAGTTTATCAAGTTGAATTTTCACTCGAAAGAGTCATTTTACATTCATAATTTTTTCCCCCGTCATCAAACAAAGAACGTTCTGTTTTACTAAAAGTGAGTAAAATGGAGGGTTATTTTTTTTATATGAATCATTCTTAAAAAATAGCTTGTTTCTCTAAGAAAATTGTCTTACATTTTGACAAAAATCTTGTCAAAATGATAGATCGAGCAATAGCGCATTTTGACCTGGACAGCTTTTTTGTGTCAGTTGAACTACTGAAAAACAGCAGGTTAAAGGGTAAAGCAGTCGCACTAGGTAGTAAAGAAGATAGAGGGGTGGTTACATCTTGTAGTTATGAAGCTAGAACGTTCGGCGTTCGGTCTGGTATGCCTATGAAATTAGCCCGTCAATTGTGTCCAGAACTCATTCAAGTTCGGGGAGATATGGATCAATACAGTTATTATTCAAATATAATTACAGAGATTGTTGCTGAAGAAGTTCCGAAGTATGAAAAAACATCAATCGATGAATTTTTTATTGATTTAACGGGAATGGACCGTTTTTTTGGAACGTACCAATTCACGCATGAATTACGTCATAAAATCATCAATGAGACAGGTTTGCCTATTTCGTTTGGCTTATCTGTTAATAAAACGGTAGCTAAGGTAGCGACTAATGAAGGGAAGCCGAACGGAGAGAAGAGGGTTGAAATTGGAATGGAGCGTTCTTTTTTAGCGCCTTTGTCTATTAGGAAAATTCCTTATATCGGTAAACAAACAAGTGCTTTGTTAAAGCAAATGGGCGTTGAGTATGTAAAGACAATTCAGGCAATGCCTGCGGAGGCTTTTCAGCAGTTGCTAGGAAAGAGCGGATTAGGTTTGTGGAAAAGGGCGAATGGAATAGATAATTCTCCTGTAGCGCCTTATTCGGAGCGAAAATCAATATCTACTGAGCAAACGTTTCATCAGGATACGATTGATGTAAGCATGCTGAGTTCTGTTTTATTAGGAATGACGGAAAAGCTAGCCAGTCAATTACGTCGTGAGCAAAAACTAACTGCCTGTATAGCTGTAAAAATCAGGTATTCTAACTTTGATACGCACACGCAACAAATGCGGATTAGTTATACATCTTGTGATCATGTTTTAATTAAAGGCGTTAAGGAATTGTTTAAAAAACTGTACAGTAGACGAATGCTCATCCGCTTGATTGGGGTGAAGTTTAGTTACTTGGTTCATGGGAATTATCAAATTGATTTATTTGATGATTCGGTAGATATGATTAACCTCTATAAAGCGATGGATAAAATGAATACACGCTTTGGAGATGGTTCCATTAAACGAGCAGCTAGTTTAAATCCACGTAAAAAACCATTTAATTCTTTTAACGGTCAACAGGATTAGTGCTGAATAATCATACATATTACAGTTTACGCTACGGAAGTTTGTCAACTAAAGAGTTGTTAGAGCATGCCGTAAATGTGATTGATAGGGATGAAACAGGATGGGGAAGTTTTGTATTAACGGATATTAATACGACTTCAGCTGTCTTAGATTTTATTCGATTATCTCCAGCCTATCAAATTAGGCCAATTGTTGGCATCGATTTTAGAAACGGGGTTGATCAACAATTTATAGGGATAGCACAAAATAATAATGGATTTTTAGTTCTTAATCAATTTCTTTCAGAGCATTTAAAAAGAAAACAAGATTTCCCTGCTAGAGCGCCATCTCTGATGGATTGTTTTGTGATTTACCCATTGGAAAAATATTCAGGCTTTCCTTTAAAACCTTGGGAATATGTAGGCGTTCGGCCAGATCAATTATTACGAAAACCAATCCGTAATCATGAAATCCCATTACATCGTTTAGTAGCGCTTCAAACAGGAACTTTTAGAAATAAGAAAGACTTTAACGCACATCGTTTATTAAGAGCGATTGACAATAACACCTTACTGAGTAAATTACCGTTAGAGGAACAGGCTTTTGAATATGATACAATCTCATCTTGGGATTCACTTTCTAAGCAATTTGCACTCTATCCAAGGTTATTAGAAAACACCAAAACGATTTTAGAAACTGCTTCGATAGAGTTTGATTTTACGACCTCTAAAAATAAAAAGGTTTTTGGGGAATCAAAAGATGCTGATTTTATTCAATTACAATCACTTGCTTATGTTGGCTTTTCAGAACGGTATGCTGATCCGGATGCAACTAAAAAAGCAAGATTGGATATGGAGTTGGATACCATTTACAAATTAGGATTTACTGCGTATTTTTTAATCAATTGGAATTTAACCCAATATGCTAAAAGCAAAGGTTACTATTACGTAGGAAGGGGGAGTGGCGCCAATAGTATGGTTGCTTATTGTATGTATATCACCAACGTAGATCCTGTTGATTTGAATTTGTACTTTGAGCGATTTATTAATAAATATCGAAAAACGCCTCCCGACTTTGATATCGATTTTTCATGGACGGATCGTGATGATGTGATTAATTATATTTTTAAAAAACACGGTACTTCAAACGTGGCGATGTTAGCTACTTATAATACATTTAAGCATAAATCAGCAATTAGAGAAATAGGAAAAGTGTTTGGTTTACCTAAAGGAGAAATTGATGTGTTAACGAGGTATGTTCCTAATAACTTAGATAATCTTTCACAGTTAACGGTTCGATACAGCGAGGTTATTCAAAGTTTCCCAAATCATTTGGGAATTCATGCAGGAGGAATTGTGATATCTGATTTACCAATTTATAATTATACAGCGCATAACTTCCCACCAAAAGGGGTGCCGATTACGCAGTTTAGTATGCATGAAGCTGAGGACATTGGATTGCATAAGTTTGATATTTTGAGTCAACGAGGATTAGGGAAAATTAAAGATGCGATCCAGTTAGTCCAAAGAAATCATAATGTTGATTTATCTCGTGACATTGAAAATGTAGAGCTTTTAAAAAAAGATCCTGAAATAAAGAAACAGCTGAAAAACGGACATACAGTTGGCTGCTTTTATGTGGAATCTCCAGGGATGCGAATGTTGTTGGCAAAACTAAAAGCGGATGATTATACGCGACTAGTCGCTGCAAGTTCGATTATTCGCCCAGGAGTTGCAAAATCAGGAATGATGCGGGAATATATTCAGCGTTTTAGATTTCCAGATAAACGAAAATATACGCATCCAAAATTAGCTGAGTTAATGGAAGAAACCTATGGTGTAATGGTTTACCAGGAAGATGTATTAAAAGTAGCGCATTTTTTTGCTGGGCTAACCTTGGAGGAGGCTGATGTTTTAAGAAGAGGAATGTCTCGGAAGTTTAAAGAACGGAATGAGTTTCATTTAATAAAGGATAAGTTTTTTAGTAATTGCGCTCAAAAAGGATATCCTCAAAATATCACAGCTGAGGTTTGGATGCAAATAGAGAGTTTTGGAAGTTATGCTTTTTCAAAAGGCCACTCAGCATCTTACGCTGTAGAGAGTTACCAGAGTTTATACATAAAATCTTATTATCCTTTGGAATATATGGTAGCAACCATTAATAATGGTGGAGGCTTTTACCGACAAGAAAGTTATATTCATGAAGCGAAAATGCATGGGGGTAATATTCATGCACCTTGCGTGAATAATAGCAGGGGCTTAGTGACTATTTACGAAAAAGAAATTTCCCTAGGGTTATCAATGGTTCAGGGTTTGGAACTTCGAATCATTAAGGCAATTGGAGAAAGTAAGGATCGAAACGGAAGTTTTACGGATTTGTATAATTTTATTAATCGAATTCCTATTTCTAAAACACAGTTGAATTTATTAATTAGGATAGGTGCTTTTCGATTTACGGGGAAAACTAAAAAGGAGTTGCTGTGGGAAGGTTGTTTGAGTTTGGGCGGAAAACCAAAAGAAGTAAATGAGTTATTTAGCCTTAGACCTAAGCAATTTAAAATTCCTCAATTACACTATCATAACTTTGAGGATGCGCATGATGAAATAGAACTATTAGGCTTCCCATTGTGTTCTCCTTTTAGCTTGGTTAAAAACGAGGGAGAAAAGTTTGTGATGGCTTCTGAAATGAAAAACCATTTAAATAAAGTAGTTGTAATGTTGGGTTATTTTGTTTTTATAAAAACGACCAAAACTTCAAATGGAGATATAATGTATTTTGGAACTTTTGTAGACTCTAAAGGTGATTTTATTGATAGTGTTCATTTCCCCCAAGTGGCTACTAAATATCCCTTTAGAGGTTTAGGTGTTTATGCTTTAAAAGGGAAAATAACAGAAGAGTTTGATTTTTATAGTATAGAGGTCAACACCATGAATTATCTTCCTTATGTAGAAGATAAACGCTACGACTAATCCTTAAAATATCATTATAGCACAAGTAAGAATAGAGATTCCAGATG
The DNA here is from genome assembly GCA_905182585.1 of uncultured Flavobacteriales bacterium. GTDB lineage: Bacteria > Bacteroidota > Bacteroidia > Flavobacteriales_C. The sequence continues at coordinate 810 of CAJJCC010000045.1, read as the reverse complement.
AAGTTAAGAAGGTGGTTTTAATTGTTTTTTTGTGTAAAAAAACAAAGATTAAACATAAAACTCCTCCAATGGATGATAATAAAAATAGCCTAAACCTGCCATCTTAATGTTTGTTTAAAGTGTTGTAAATAAGGTTCGGATCTATTTTTGTTGCAGGTGTTTTAAATTGAAACCAATCTCTAGGATCCCAATCTAATCCGGCACCATTCATAAAGTTAAAAAGAGAGGTTTTTAAACCTTCCGAAAATTGATCATGATTGGTTCCCGTTGGGTCAGTATGAAAAAGATCATTGTCTGCAAACCCTTCAAATTTAGGACCGGTAATTTTAATCCCATATTTTTTAGGATTTAATCCCACGGGACTATGCGCTGTAGCTGTAAATAAATGCCAAAATCCAGACTGGATACAACCGTTTTCAAAAAGTTGTCGAACAATTTCCACAGCGTCAATTGTTTCTTGTTTTGTTTGTGTAGGAAATCCATACATTAAATAGGCATGGACTAAAATACCATGATCACTAAAGTTTTGACCAACTTTAGCTACTTGGTTAATATTTACACCTTTTTTCATCAATTTTAATAATCTGTCTGATGCAACTTCTAAACCTCCAGTAACGGCAATGCATCCTGCTTGAGCCATTATTTTACAAAGTGCGGGAGAAAATGTTTTTTCAAACCGAACATTCGTCCACCAAATCACTTTAAGGTTGCGTTTAATAATCTCTTCCGATAAAGCTCGTAGCATTTTTGGAGGTGCGGCTTCATCTACAAAATGAAAGCCTATTTCTCCAGTTTGGTCAATAAGCTGTT